>CAKONX010000020.1 GCA_934098345.1 uncultured Bacilli bacterium | reverse complement strand
TCTTCTGCGTGACAGGCAGACGTCATAGGCCTCTAGACTAACGGACCATGGTTGCGGGAGCAGGATTTGAACCTACGGCCTTTGGGTTATGAGCCCAACGAGCTACCAGACTGCTCTATCCCGCGATATATGGCGGAGGAAAAGGGATTCGAACCCCTGCGCCGTTTCCGACCTGCTGGTTTTCAAGACCAGTCCCTTCAACCAGACTTGGGTATTCCTCCAATCAATATAGTCTCTCGACATGAACAAGTTGATTATAGCATACATTTTTTAAACAAGTCAATCACTTTTTTTCATTTTATCAATATTTACTTCATTTTTATGTATTTTCTCTATTTTTTCATTAATCCAAATTGGTAAGTGATGTTTTAGTGGAGAAAACCCGCGTACAGATTCTTTTACTAAAGAGTCATCATTTTCTCGATAATTCAGGTCTTTAACGGACAACACGCATTTTTTTGTATCATTATCTATAGTTAAAATTTCTACAAATATTTGCTCTCCAATTTGAGCGCATTCGGTAATATCTTTTACAAATCCATCTTTTATTTCTGAAATGTGGATAAGCCCACAATAATTGTTTTCTAATTTAACAAAAATGCCATAATTTTCTACGCCCGTTACAGTTCCTTTAACAACACTACCGACTTTAAAGTCTTCCATAACGCACCTCTTTTACATTATAACAGATATTATTTACTTTGTAAAAAAAATCGTATATAATTTTCTTAGTTGAAAGGACAATGTTGAAATGAATAATGAAATAGACAAAATAATTGATGTCATAAATCAATTAAGACCATTTTTAAACTCAGAGGGAGGAGACATCGAGTTTATTAAATATGATGATGGTTTTGTATACGTTAAATTATATGGAGCATGTATGATGTGTGAGTATAAAGATTTTACTATTCAAGATAACATTTTTGAAGCAATTAAAGCCGAAGTACCAAATGTAAAGGGTGTCATTAATGTTGAATTATAAATTATTAAGCCATTCTATTTTTGGAATTACATTATAATCTAAATACTCTTTGAAAACATCTCGAATATATTGGAGGTATTCTTTACTTTTTATTACTATCTTATTCACCTTTTCTTTAATAGCCTCATTTTCTATATTTTCTGATATAATGTAATCTTCAAATATATCAAAATAATACGTTGGATAAAGAACTCTTGCATAAGTGATTAACAAATCATTTTCTGTGTGAATATTTTGTTTTAAAATACCACGTATTTTTTTTATATCATGAAATTCAGACTCAAAATAATAAGACTTTATGTAGCCAGCAATGTCACGAACATAATAATCAATAGTTAAATTTGTAGGATCATAATAATTAATATAATAATTAGGATAATAAACCCTTTTATGAGTAACAAATTTTTTACCATTGCTATTAGTTTTTTCGGCTAACAGCATTAGTTGAATAGCATTTTCTGCCAAACCAGAAAAATAGTTAAATGAACAAAGCAGTTCACTTTTTCCATATCCAAAATTACTTATTTGCTCTTTATAATAATCAACTTTTTTTATCCATAAATCGCCTGTCAAATTGTCATTTGTAAAATTACTATCGATAATGTCAAAATCAGTATCTTTGTTTTTTTGAGAATTTTTAATTAACATTAGCACATATTTATTTTTTTCAATTTCTGTTATAAGTTGGTTTTCACGATTACTAACGATTTCCATATACTCATCTTTTTGCTGTTTTATAAAATTATACATTGCTATGAAATTTTCATCAGCATCGTATAATTTTTTTAAAATATAAATTTTATTCTGTGAGATTATTACAAAAAAATTTTGATGTTCTGAAATTTGTTCAATTGATAAATCGTAAAAAAATTTGATTTTTGTTTTCATATTACACTATATTAATATAAACAAAAAAAAGAACTTAAAAGTTCTTCTAAGCTACAAATTTAAAAATATTGGCATCACTATTCAAAGTTGATGGGCTTAATCCCTCCATTGAAAAATTGTTATCATTTTTTCCAACAAAATTATCTGGCATTACAACAGGATCAGGTTGATTATTATTAAAAGCTTGAACCGATGGCTCTTCTTGAGGTACATTTGGACTTGCAACATAGCTTTGTTCTAATGGAGCATCATCCTTTTTCTCTACAAAAAAGCTTTGATCTGCATCACTAAATGATGGAAAAATAGGTTGATCTATAATTGGTTCAGAGTAATCAGGAGCAAGTGTATCATTTACAGGTTGTTTTTCTGGAACTGTTTCAAGTACACTTGGTTCGTTTACTGAAGCTTCGTTTTTTAAACTCTCAGAATCAGTAATCAAATTATTCGTTTCCACTTTTTCTTTATTTTTTTGAAATTCAATATATCTTTTTATAATACTAATAGAATTTTCCAATTCTTCAATACTAGGACATTCAGAACTTTCTTTAGTATCTGCCTTAATTTCTTCAGATAGCTCAGCGTCTTCAGTCACAGGCACCGTGGTATTTTCTTTAGGCTCTGTAGTAGATACAGTTTGAGTAATATCATAACTCTCATCTGCAAAAAGTGAGGTTGTTGGAGCAATCATATTATCATCCTTAGTTTCTAATGAATGTTCTGTTTCTTGAACAACAGGAGATGAAATTGGTTTTTCTGTTACCACACTTGCATTATTTTGAAAAGTAGTTTCCACATTTTCAGTGTCATTATTAAATGCATTAACAGTAGATTCATTCTTAATCGTTGGATC
Organism: uncultured Bacilli bacterium; assembly: GCA_934098345.1. Lineage (GTDB taxonomy): Bacteria > Bacillota_I > Bacilli_A > RF39 > UBA660 > CAG-582. The sequence goes on along the minus strand of CAKONX010000020.1, from coordinate 15,018 downwards.
TGATATAGCAGGTTCACTAACTTCGCTAACATCTTGTTGAGTATCAACTAAGTTATTTTGATTATTAATATCGTTTAATGTTTTAGATTGTTTTTTTATAGCATCTTTAAATTGAATTGGTATGGCATATGCTTTCCCTTGTAAATTTTCGGTATTTAAATTTACTCCATCTAAAATTGTAATATTATTTAAGTTTCCGTTTGCTAAACTAGATATTGCCCCTTTAACCTCGTTATGCAATTCATCGGACATCTTTGTAACTTTTGCCACATTATTATCATCGAATTCTGCTGCATATATCTTTAGAAAATCGTTTCTTCCATTATAAGGCTCATTCAAAGTATATAGAAGTACATTACTTCCACTTTGATTTAATTTCATATATACTAATTGTTCTATCATATTTTATTTCTTCCCTTCTACCTTTTTCAACAAAAAATATCTACATCCGTATGCACAATTTTGTTCAATATATTTTTTCAAATTTTTAATATCATTAATCTTTGATACGTTCTTATTAGTCGAATCATAAAAACCTTTTAATCTTAGTTTTCCATAGGCCCAGTCGCCAAATATGTAATCATAACAACTAAAATAATCGGTTAATTTTTCATTTAAAATTTCTTCATCGTATCCATCTTTATAATTTTCAACTAATTCATAATTATTTTCTATAAAAGTCATTGTCATTTTCCTCCAAGTACAGCAATAATAATAAATCCTATCATAAGTTCTGTTGCAGCTATACTAAGTAGCATAATTTTATCAACAAATCCGCTTCCTGAAGACAAATATAAATTATATTTTTTAAAAAAGCCAATTTTTTCATAATTATAATTATTTCTACTTTTTTCATCCTCAATACACTTATTAACCTTGCTAATTTCCTCAGGGGATAGACATGCAATCGTTCGGATGTCATAACCGTATTTATTATATTCTTCTCTTGATAACAAATCAGGATTTAAACCAATCATATTCATTTGAGTATTAGTTAAATTTTCTTTAGTATTTAACCAATATTTATTAACAATACCTTTATTTCCCACATTTGTTAAATTATTATAATCTAGGTGATTAGAAAATATATTATCTAATGCTTTTATCTCAATTGAATTTAACGTTCTACATTTAGATTTTCTCTTAAGCATTTCAATTAATATTTTTTCAATTTCTTCAATAATACCCTCAGCTTTTTGCTCAGACTTATATTCCTCCATGAAATCATAATATTTTTGCATATAAGAAATAAATTTTTTTAAATCACAATCGCGTAAATCATACATAAGCAAATTGCACTCAAAAGCTCTTTCATTATCTATTTTGTAAGGAAATAGAATACTTTTTTCACCATAAATTATACATAAAGCACTGATGACTATCATTTCAAATCTATACATTTTACTATAATGTTCTCCATTTGAATGAGCAATATATGATTGAATTCCCATTTCTATGGCAGGATTTATAAAGTATTTATCTTGATATATGTCTATCATATGCTTCACCTACTATTACATAATAACACATAACAAACAAATAATCTAGTATTACTAATTATGAAATATATATTTAATTTTCTATTGTAGCTGATTTTTGAAATAAAGAGCCACCATAAATACTTGGTACCATACCATTAATTAGCTTACTACCTAATTCTAGTTTATATTGAGCATTTTTCTTTTTGCTATCATAAGGTACAATCATTTTTTGTTCAAGTTCAATTATTAAAGTTACTTTTACCATAGCATTATTTATTCCATAATTTTGTACAGTCGTTTCAATAGTTCCTAATACATGCTCATAAAAACTAACTTTAACGGGTATTTTAGGTCCTAAAGAAGAAAACAAAGTTCCACTACTAGAAATTCCAAGAGGTATAAGTAAATATAAATTATTTTTATAAGATTTTAATTCTCTACTATTACTGAAATCTTTTATATCTCCATGTTCTAATTGAAAAATTGAATCTTGTATTTTTTTTACTATTTCACTCATTAGTTCATAACTATAATTATAATTTATATCAGTCATTAATATTTCATCTTTTTTGTTTTTAGTAACATTTATTAATTTATTTAAATCAGCATTTACTGGAATTATATTTTTTTTAATATATAAAGTTGTAATTTCCTCTAATTTAGAAGAAGCAATATCAACTATTTTAGGACTTATATTTTTATTATAGTTAAACATTAAAAAAAACACTAAAAACATTACAAGGCAAAGTTGAACATCTAATTTTATTTTATGTTTATTTTTTACTCTAAATCTTTTCATATTTAATTTTATGAAAAAAAAAGAAATGTATAAACATTTCTAATTAAATAGTCCTAAATCAAGTATATTATTACAAATATAAACAGCACCAAATATTAAAATTATGATTACAATGAATATTATAACTTTTATAACTAGCGTACCTTTGTCAGTTACTGAAATATCAGTAAAGTCCGTTTGATGTTTATATTCATCATCAGCATTTATTTTTTCTATTTTTATACTAGTATCTGTTTGATCAAATACTTCTTTTTTAGGGGGTTCTTTTTTCTCAGATAAATCGCTTAATAAATCTAAATTAAAAGATATTTCTTCTTTTGTATACTCCTTATTACCGTTTTTATTACATAGTTCTAGTTGTGTTATAGTATTTATTAAATTCATTAAATTTTGTTCTTCTTTACGGCGAAGATTTTCTGGTTCTGCCACTTTCTTTAATTCTAAGTCTAAATTATTTAGAATTTCATATTGAGTATCTCGAACTTTTTTTAACCTTTCTTTTGTATAATCAACATTTTTACCCAGTTTTGCTTTTTTTAATATTGCATTTATATCATATTCTTTAGTATCCTCGTCTATATTAATTTTCCTTTCTTCAAAAGTATCTGGGATTTCAATACTTTTTCTTTTAGGCGAATTAGCGCTATATCTATCATCTAAATATTTTTTTACATTACTAACATTTATAACATCGTCTGCATCGTTGCTTATAACGGAGACATTAGAGTTAACATCAAATTCGGTAATCATGCTATTTTTTACATCATCATAAAGGGTAGAATTTTTTTGTGTCCTACTCTTGAATTCTTTATTATCATTATTATATCTATCCATTCTTGATTGCATGATATCACCTTACTAAGTAAATTTTATCATAATATGTCGAATTTGAAAACTAGTGTTGTTTTTTTTTTAATTTACTTGTATAATTTTCATTGGAAATGAGGCTTTTTATGAAAAACATTGAAGTTGATAAGAATTTATGTATTGGTTGCGGAGCTTGTGTTGCTATATGCCCACAAAATTTTGATTTTGATGATGATGGCTTAAGCACTGTAATAAATGATACAGTTACAAAAGAAGCTGTTGAAGCATCAGAAGTTTGTCCAGTATATGCAATAAAAATACATACTGCAATTGAAAAAGATGAAAAAAATACTGAAGAAAATGTTGAATCTAAGGAAAGATGCACTTGTAAATGTGATTCTAAAGAAAATAAAGAATCTGAAGATGAAACAGAAAATGATGATTCCGAATGTTGTGGTGGTTGCCATTGTTGTAACGGAACTTGTTGTGAAGGGTGTTAAAAAAGGACTCTAAATTGTATATTGCTATACTTTTTAGAATCCTTTTTTATTTGCTTTCTTCAATAAAATATTTGCTTTTATGTGGTTCATCCCTTAATAAATCATTATAATTTTGTTGTCTAAGCGCTTCATAAACAACTATTGCCACTGTATTGGATAGGTTTAGTGCTCTAACATTATCTGTCATTGGTAAACGCATACATCTATCTATATGTGGTTTTAATAATTCTGGTGGTATTCCAGTTGATTCTTTTCCAAAAACAAAATATATATTTTCGTCGCTATTGGAATAATCAAAATCTGTATGTGGCTTATGACCATACCTTGTTAAGTAATAAAACTCACCTTTATTTTTTTCATAAAATTCATCTATATTCTCATAAACCGTATAATCACATTTATCAATATAATTAACGCCACTTCTTCTTATATATTTTTCATCTAAAGAAAATCCTAATGGTTTTATTAAATGTAATTTGGAATTTGTGGCAACACATGTCCTCATAATATTCCCAGTGTTACCTGGAATTTCTGGCTCAAATAAAACAATATTAATCATATTATCCTCCTTAAAAAAAGCAAGTTTTAACTTGCTAATCCACTATCTTGTATGTAATTTTTAAAAATATCTACGTTTAAAATGTTTTTTCTTGAGTCTACCATTTTAACAAAACTACCATCCTTATAAAATATAACAGCCGGTAATTTTTCAATAGCATTTTCACCTTTTAAACCAATTGCCTTATTTATATTCTTCAAATAATCAGCATCATTTACATAATCTTTTAAATCTAAATACATTACATTATCTAACAAGTTTACTTTTTTTAAATATTTTTCTATTTCTTTTTCGTTTTTATGTACAACTTGATCATTAGTATAACTAATTACTAAGAATGTATCAGCATTAATCTCTTTCATAGCGTTTTTAATGTCGCCATTTAAAATTTGATTTGTTGCTAACGGACTTACATCTATATTATCTCGATCAGTTTTAACAAATACATTTACTAAAGAAATCGCTGCACAAACTATTAAAACTATTATACCAATTATAAATATATAATGTCTCCTCTTTTTTTTGTTCTTCATAGACTCACCCTAATTGTATTTTAACAAAATAAACAAATTTACACAATATTATCTTTGATTTTACGCTTCTAGTTTACAGATATTATAATGGATTTACGTGAATTACAGTCAAATACACTTCATCTAAAGCTGATATTTGTTTTTCTAATTGATTGGCTATTTCATGACTTTCAAATGTTGTTAAGTTTCCATCAACAAATATAGTAACTGATATTTGATATTGATATCCTATTGGAGTTGAATTAAAATGATTCATTTTTTTTACAGATTCGCAATTGTCAATAATATCTTCTATTTTCTTCCTTAAATTTTCATCCATACTTTTATCCATCAACACATCATATGCATCTTTAAATAGTTTAGCACCAACAAAGAAAATCCACAACGAAACTAAAATACCCACAACAGAATCAACAAAATAAATTTTATTCATTGCAAATATTGCAGCAAGTAAGTTCATTGTTGTTAAGACACAGTCATTACGATGATCACTGGCATTTGCATTAAGCAAAAGATTATTATATTTTTTAGCTAACTTTATAGTGTATAAATACATACAAAATTTTACAACAATGGTAATAAAACAAACATATAATAAACCTATTGAAAAATGATAACTTTGTTCACAAAAAAGTGATTTTACTGATGATATAATCATTTTTACTGAAAAATAAACCATAATTATACTTATTAAAAGTGAAAAAATATACTCTGCTTTACCATGCCCAAGATTATGGTCATCATCAGCTTCTTTTGAAGAAATTCGATTTCCAATAAAGGTCATAACAGATGAAACAATATCACCTGCTGAATTTAGTGCATCAGAAATCATTGCCTGAGAATTGGTAAGAAATCCAATTATTGATTTTATAATTAATAGGAATATATTTCCACTAATACCTACTATACTTGCAATTTTTGCATCTTTATATCTTTCCATAGAAAGACCTCTTTTCTTTATAATATTTTTTAAATGTATATATTTTTCTATTTTGTACAACATAATATTGGAGGGATAATTATGACACAAAAAGAATTATGTTATATCGAAGATTTATATAATCATGAAGTATTAACTTCACAAGTGATTATGAATTATTTAGAACAATTAGATAGTAAAGATTATGAGGACTTTATGAACAAATTACTAAATAATTATGATAAATTAATTTCAAACCTAAAAAAAGTATTGGAGGGTGAATGTTAATGAAAGATAAATATATATTTGAAAATATACTATCATTAACAAAAAGTTTAATTACAATAAGTGTTAATGGTACAATTGAATCAAGTAATTCTAAAATTAAGAGTTTCTTTAACGATTCACTTGATGAACTCTTAAAAATGCAAAAAGACATTTTTGATAAAATGGAGCAAGAAAAATTTTATAATATTGCAAATGCTAAAAAAACTGATATTGCTAAAATAGCAACTAAAATATGTGATGATAATAGTTAATTATCATCTTTTTTTATTGAATAGATTCAAATAATTCTTCCCACTTATCATTTTTTTCTTTTAATTCATTTTTCTTTTCTTCTATTTTGTCATTAACTTCTTGTAACTTTTTGTAATCATTATAAACTTCAGGATTAAATGTTTCATTAGTAAGTTCAGATATTTTTACTTCCAATTTAGCTATTTCATTTTCTAATCTATTTATTTCTTTTTTTATTTCATAAGTATTTTTCGTAGTTTTTTCCTTTTTTGGTATCTCCTGTTTTTTAGTTTCTACTGCTACCTCCTCATTCATCTTTTTCAAATATTCATCATATTTTTCTTCTGTAATATCAACACCATTTTTACTTAAAACAATTAATCTGTTAACAATTTTTTCTGTAAAATAACGGTCATGTGAAACAAATATTAATGTTCCTTCATACATACTAAATATTTCTTCTAAATATTCTTTAGTTTTAATATCAATATGATTTGTTACCTCATCTAATATAAGTAAATTTGGTTTGAAAGAGAAAAGAATTGCTAATTTAAGTCTAACTTTTTCTCCACCACTTAAGACACTTATCTTTTTATACACATCCTCATTTTGAAATAAAAATGATCCTAAGTATGTTCTTATTTTCTCTTCATCCATACTTTTATTATTACTTTTAAATTCTTCCAATATAGTAAAATCATTAGAATTAAATGTTAATAATTGATCAAAGTATTGTGGGGAAACATGTAATCCATAACTAATGTTTCCACTTAATGGTTGAAGTTTACCAGCAATCGTTTTCAAAAGAGTTGATTTGCCTATACCATTTGGTCCAATTATAGCAACATGTTCACCTTTTTTAATTTCTGTATTAATTAAGAACATTTCTTTATCATAACCAATACTTAAATCTTCCATTTTTATAACAATTTTACTAGATTCTTCATAATTATTTATATTAACTTTAATTGATTTTTTATCCAAACTTGCTGGTTTATCTAACACGTTTATCTTTTCTGCTTGTTTTAATTTAGAAAGTGCCATACTTGCTTTTGAAGGCTTATTTCTAAATTTTTCATATATTTGTGTTAGTCTTTCTACTTCTCTAGTTTGAGTTTCATAGTCTCTTAGTTGTTTGTTGTATCTTTCTACTCTATTTTTTTCATAAAAATCATAATTACCAGAATACTTGATAAGTTTTTTATCACTTATTTCATATATTGTATTTACAATTTTATTTAAGAACATTCTATCATGACTAACAACTATTATTGCTTTATTATAATGAGATAAATAATCTTCTAACCATTCAACCGTATCAATATCCAAATTATTTGTAGGTTCATCAAGAATTAATAAATCTGGTTCAGATAATAATAGTTTCATAAGAGCTATTTTTACCTGTTCTCCTCCAGAAAAATATTTAACTTGTTTTGATTTATCATCATCATTAAAGCCAAATTTTTTTATCATTAGTTCAATATTCTTTTTATAATTATATCCACCTAACAATTTATAAGTGTTAGAAAGTTGACTATATTTTTCACTATTTTCAGCAGTAAAATTATTAAGAAGTTTTGCTAAATCATTTTCTATTTTTATTAAGTTTTTAAATGGTTCGTTTAATGTATCAAGTAATGTATTTTCTAAATTTACTTGCACTTGCTCGATAACACCTATTTTGAATTTATCAGTGTTAGAAATACTAAATTTTTCTTCACCTAATCCATTTACAAACATAGATGGTTCAAGTATTGATTTTAAAAGAGTTGATTTACCTGTTCCGTTTGGTCCAACTATTCCTATTTTGGAGTTATCATTTATATCCATATTTATATTTTCTAATAAATATTCTCCATTAATATTAATTGCTGCATTTTTTATAACTATATTCATTTTTTCACCCTAATATATTTTTTATAACTATCATTGTCAATTTCAACATAGACTTTTATTTTTTTTATTCTTGCATGATTTAAAAGATTTTCATAATTTTTGATACTAAATCCAAGATATTCTTTTGAAGTTATAGAATAAAAAATAATATTACTATTATCAATTGAATCAAATCTTAAAATATCATCTTCTTTATCAACCATATTTTTAATAAAGTCTTTTATAAATTCAATTAAAATATCATTTAATTTATTTGAGAATATTAATATTTTCTCTTTAAAGTCATCAAAATCATAACATTCTCTTTTAATTAAACTATTTTCATTTTCACCTTTTTTTAAATAGCTAATCGAATAATTATTAAAATTTATTTCTAAAGGATATTCAGTCTGAAAAACAGTTTCACATTTTTGACATTTGGTACTAAAAATTTTTCTAGAAATAATATCATCAATATCTTTTTCTTCACATAATTTCTTTAGTTTTATTCTAGTACTTTTATTGCAATTTGGACATTTAACTGTTTCTTTAACTATCATAGCTTAAGTTCCTTTCAAAAATAATTATACCATATTAAATTTATTTATAATATAATAGTGCTTAGGAAGTGGTAGTATGAGAAAATTTCTAATCGTGATATTATGTTTTTTTGCTTGTTCATGTGCAAGTAAGTCAGACATTTTAATAAAAGAAGAAAAGAATTATGATATAAGTTATAATTCTAATAATTTTAATGTTTATAGTAAAGTTCAATTGAAAGATATTATAGATGACGAAAATATTGAGCTTTTAAATGGTGATGATTATATAGATACTGATACTTTAGGAGAAAAAAAATTTACTTTAAAATATTTACATGATGGTAAAAAATACAAGAAGGTTTTAAATTATACCATTACAGATAATGATAAACCAATTTTAATAAATGTACCAGGTACTCAAACTGTTACTTTAAATAGTGAAGTTAACCCATGTGATAAAGCAGTTTTTGCTGATAATTATGATAAAAAACCTACGTGCAATATTGAAGGTGAATATGATACGAAACAAGTTGGCACATATAATTTAACATATATTATAAGTGATTCATCAAATAATACAGTTTCTAAAAAATTAACATTTAATGTTATAGTTCCAAGCAATAATACAACGACAACAAAAAAACCAACAACAACTGATACAAAAAGAAAGAAAATAAGTGAAGCAATAGAACAATATAAAAATGATAATACAATGATAGGTATTGATGTATCTAGATATCAAGAAAACATTGACTTTGAAAAAGTAAAAAATTCTGGTGTTGAATTTGTTATTATTAGAATCGGTGTACAAAGTGGTGCTAAAAAAGATGTTTCTATAGATTCGTATTACTTAGAAAATATTAAAAAAGCTAAAGAAGCAGGACTTCTTGTTGGAGTATATCTTTATTCAACTGCTATTAGTCCAGAAATTGCAAAGGAACAAGCTAAATGGGTAATAAAAACTTTAGATGGAGTAAAACTAGATTTTCCAATTGCATTTGACTGGGAAAACTGGCAATATTTTAGAGAGTATGAAATTAGCCTATATGACTTATCTAAATCATATTTATCTTTTGCAGAAGAAATTGAAAAAAATGGATATAAAGCTATGTTATATGGTTCAAAATATTATCTAGAAAATATGTGGTTAGATAAAGGAAATTATCCAGTGTGGTTAGCTCATTATACAGATAAAACAAATTACTCAGGAGATCACATAATGTGGCAATATAGCGCAATTGGTGAAGTTGATGGAATTAATAACGCCGTTGATTTAGATGTTTATTACAAATAAAAGAGTGTTCAAAATTGAACACTTTTTTAAATTCCTGTTTCAAATTCTTTATACCATCTAGAAACTAAATCATTACGATATAAATCATTTCTTAAATATTCTTGATATTCTTGTCTAGACATCAAATCTTCTTTACTTCTTTTAAATTCTAAAAATTGTCTTTCTTTTTTTAATTCTTCCATATATTTAGAAAGTAAAACTAATTTATAATTTAAGCATTCATCATTCAAATTGAATCTTAAAGCAATATCATCCATTTTGAATTTATCATATTCTTTTTCTAAATCATAATTACCAGATATATCAATTGTGTTTGCTTGATAATTTTTTATCTTAGTTAAATAGTAAGAAATGTCATCTTTAAAATTATCTTTAATTTTTCTCACATCTTCTTTATCAGAAGAAAGCATATTGTATAGTTCATCATATTCATCATTCATGATCTACATACCACCTTTTGATTTAACGCTACTTTTTTCCATAATTTCTAATTTGTCTATTTTGTTTGCAAGGATTTCATACTCCTCTTCAGTAACTAAAGAATGTTCTAAAGCATTATTAAGATCTAGATAAAAATCTGATTTAGCATATTCGAATTTTATACTATATCCAACAATTTCTGCTTTATTAGCATTGTATTCTATATTCAAAAGTAATTTTTTTATATCTATTATTTTTTCGATAAATTGATTAATAATTAACTTATTTGGAAGAATCTTTATAGTGTTTCTCTTTTCTTCAATAACCATTTCAACTTCATAAAGAGCTGATTGAGCTTCACTGAATTCTTTATCACTAGATACTCTTTTCCCAACTTCATACTCTAGTTTATTAACTTCATTTTGTAACTCATTTAAATCAGTTTCAGTTTCAGCATTTAAGGCATTATTCTTTAACACACGAATTTTACCAACCATTGCATCAACATAATCTTCTGAATTATTTTTAAATATATGCAATTCTCTTTCTTTTTTTGGTATTATATTTAAATTTATGTTTTGAGCAATTCCATTAATGTAAGGAGTCAAATCAACTTTTACTTCTTCATACATTTTATAAAATTCAGTAGTTAAAGTATTTAAATCTTCTACAGTTGAAGCATTATTTATTGCTTGCTCCATTCTTCTAAATTGATCTATAAAATATTTTTCTTTATTAGAATATGTTACATTAGTTTCTAAAGATTTTATGTCATTATCACTTAAAATAACAGGTACTTCTAAAGTTGTCTCTAAATCATTGTTTTTCTTATTTAATTCAACTCCAATTTCAGTTACAAGTGAAGGATTTTCTTTAGTTCTGTTTAATTGTTCTTCTCTCTCTTGATTTCTTGTATATTCAAGATCAACAATTCTTTTAACTACCTCAGTTAATTCATATTTATTTCCACTTATCATAACTTCAGTGGAATTTATCATCATATCAGGAAGTTGATACATTATATAATCTTCTACACTTAAACCAACCTCGGTAATAATAGAATTTCTAATACTTTGATCAATATACTCTAACATACTTTCCAATATTTCCTTTTTATCTTCTTCAGTCATTTCAACATATTTATTTCTTATTAAACCTTCATATACTTCATATATGTCTTTTCTATTTTCTCCCCATGAAATTAAAAATTCTTCATCAGCACGTAAAAAAGCTTCTCTAAGATATTCCTCTACATTAACTTCAAGGCCACTTGCAAGAATAATATTTTCTTCATATCCATCTTGAGATGTCTTCAATTCTTTAATAACACGATTAATATACATATTTTTATTAGTTAAAACTACACGATTATAGTATTTTGATACTAAATAGTTAACAAATTCTTGAGGTGTCATAGAATTCATCTTATCTTCTTCATATTTTTGAACAAAATAAGGAAATGAATAAAGCTTTCCTTGGCATCTTGTTACTCCATGTAATAATTTTTCAGGTAATAAAGATTTTATTTCATTTTTTAACATGTATATCATCCTAACTAAACACATTATATCATTATTAAATTTTATTGTAAATGCTGTTAAATATTAATTATTTGGTAAGTATTGATCTTCATAAATAGGTGCAGCTGTTATAGTAGTCGTTGTATTTCTAGTAACGGGAGCAGCTGTTGTGGTAGTTGTAGTTTCAACAGTTATTTCTGTTTTAGTTGTAACACTTGTTGTAGAAGATGTTGTTGTTAAATCAATTAAGTGTTTATCAGCATCTTTTATTTTTTTATTATAATTTATAAATAATAATATAGTTAAAATTAAAATAATTAATAATAAAACTGATATTATTATATTTTGAATCAACCTTTTTCTCTTCATATTAACCTCTATAAAATTTCAACATCTTTTTTACAAACATTTAATACTTCATTCTTTGTTTCTAATGGAACATTTACTGATATAAAAGAATTATCATTAATATCTTCTATTTCAGTAATATAAATATTATCTTTTATAATTTCAATAACATTATTATCAACTAAATATTTCTTTATGGTTTCTTCATTCATAAATTGATCTACCTTAGGGATAAAAATAGTTAAACATAAAACGTCGTTCATATAAAATTCTTCTAATCTTATTGGCATATCATTAATAGAAAAATCTAAAACACCTACATTACAAATAGAAGTGTCACTTGTAAAATCTATATTAGATCTATCAATTTTTTCATATTTCATTTTTATTCCTCATTTCTAACTAGTTCTATAAAAACTTTTTCTATATCTTTTTCTGGTACTCCTAATTCTCTTAAAATGCTATATGATGTTTCAATATCCATATTTAGAAATGCATCATCAAATTTTAAAATATTAGAAATTAATTCTTTATTTTCACCTTTATATTTTTCTGCTAATTTTCTTATTTTATTAATCATAATTACACCACTTCTAAATATATATTTTTTCATAAGATGTTAATTCATCTGTACTTATTATCCTAATTGGATTTACCTTTGTTTTTGAATTTAAATCTATAAATAAGTTTCTATCTTTAAGTTTTATTAAAGTATAAAAATTATAATTAATATCATTTTTCTTTCGATAAAATTCAATTTTATATTGATCATTATTAGGATAAAAAACATTAAATATTTTTCTTTGATATCTATAATTTTGAATAGTTGATTTTCTTGTTAATAACTTAATTAATAAGTGTATTTTATTATTAACACTTAAATTCATTTTATTGGTATAAAGTTCAACATTGGTATAAAGTTCAACATTATTTTTAAATTCATCTTGTTGCTCTTTAGTATTTTCTAAATATTCTTTAACTTTTAAATATAAGTTATTATCATTAATTGTTACTGAATTTTCATCTAATTCATTATTTATTGTAAATGTTATATCATATTTTTTTAAATATAATGTTTTGGAATCAACAAAGTTATAAGCTATTTTTAAATTTTTTAAAAGAGTACAAAATATAGTTATAAATTGTTCTATGGAAATCTTAGACTTTTGATTTATTTCAAAGATATTTTTTTGAGTTACATTAATTTCAAAGTTATCAACTAGTGGAATTAATTTCAAATAATAAAATAATAATTTTTCTACATTTGTAAAAGTCTTTATCATTGATTCATTTAAATAATCTAAAAAGTCATCATTAATAACATATTTTAAAAATAACTCATGACTTACTTTTAAATCATAACTACATTTATTACAAAGATTTTCAATTCTTTTATATAATTCTATAGGTAATTTGTATTTATCAATAATTTCAAGTTTCTTTAATTTATTTAAATAATCAACTAGTTCATTTTCCGAACTTACATAAAGTAATTTGTTATATTCATTGTCATCTTTTATTTCTTTTATTAAGTCAGATTCTAAATAATTATTATAACTTAAAATAACTGCAATTCTTTCTAAAATAAGGTTTTCATTCTCCTTTTTAGAAAAGTCTATACAAAAAGCAAATAATTCACTTTTTTCAACAAAAATATTTCCATTTTCATATTTAAAACAAATATAGCTTAATTGTTTATTTTCTAAACAATCAAGAATAAATAAATATACCCCTTTTTGTTTTAAACAATATTCATATAATTTTTCTTTATTATCAAAAAAACGTTTATAATTGATGTCACTTTTAAAATATAATGTATTTTCATAAATAGGAATATCTCTATTTAGTAACTCTTCTTGAGTATAAAATACACTAGTATCTAAGTTTATTTCATAAGAACTAATCCTATTCATAGTATCACCTTAATTATTATAACATAGTTTACTTATTGATAAAATGACATTTTTTACAAAGCTCTTCACATTTTTTATTATTTAAAAATCCATTCAACATATTTTGATATCTACGACTATTAATTATATCTTCTAGACTATCTTGATAAATATTTCCAAGTTTTATAGTCCCTTTTGAATCTAAACAGCAAGGAACAACTGTACCATCAACCAATATTCCTATATGATCTTTTAAAGCATAACATGTACCAATTTCACTTATGTTAATTTCATCTAAACTTGGCCAAGTAAATTCTTCATGAAAATCTAAAAATACATTATTTTCAAGTTTTATACACTTATTAGAAGTTTCATCTATTTCAAAATTATATTTAGATTTTAAAATTTTTAAAATAGACTCTGTATTTTCATTTTTTACCCATATTCGATAAGAAATATATGTATTTTGTTTTAAATTATCTACTACTGAAAAAATATCATTCATATAGTTTTCTAAACTTTTTCCATTAGATGAATCAAAACTTTGAAGTGAGATATTTATTTGTCGAATATTTTTATTTTCTTTTATTCTATTTATTAAGTATCCATTTGTAGTTATATTAACAAAAAAGTTTTCAGATGCCTTATCAATTAATTCATTTATTTCAGGATGCATTAATGGTTCTCCAAGTATATGAAGATAAACATATTTTGTATAATTTTTTAATTTATTTAATATACTCATAAAATCATCCTGTTTCATAAATTCTTTTTTTCTACTATTATGAATACAAAACTTACAATTCAAATTACAATTGTTAGTTATCTCTATATAAACTTTTTTGTACATATAATCACTCCATTTATTTATTATAACATGCATATTTTATATTGAATATTAAAATAAGTTATGATAAAATAACTTTGTTATCAGACCTAGGGGATTGGTCAAATGGTATGATAGGGGTCTCCAAAACCTTTGGTGGGAGTTCGATTCTCTCATCCCCTGC
>CAKONX010000019.1 GCA_934098345.1 uncultured Bacilli bacterium | reverse complement strand
CGAGAAGTAGCACAGCTTGGTAGTGCACTAGTTTTGGGAACTAGGGGTCGCAGGTTCGAATCCTGTCTTCTCGACCATTTGAAATTTAATTCGAGCTTCTCGAATTTTAATAAAAAAAAGAATTGACTAAGTCAAAGTCAATTCTTTTTTATGATACTTCTAATTCTTTCTTATAAAGTAATTCTATATTGCTTTCATCTATACAAAAGTTGATTCCATGATAATGAGGGTTACCAACATTTTTCCCTGATTTATAAACACCAACATTAATAACTATATAAATTATCCCTTTATTTAATAGATCAAAAAATACTTCTTCAGACTTTAATTTATAAAAGCGTAGCCTCGTGTATTTGAAATATTGAACACCATTTTTAGTTTTTTGTATTGCATCTAAAAATGCTATATTTGAAATTTTACCTGAAAGTCTTCTTTCTATTTTATCAAATGTCCAGTATAATTCACTTAGTTTATTTCCACTTTTATCAAGTACTTTAATTTTTATTTGATTAGTGGAATTATCTATGTGAACTTTTATATAATATTTGTTTTTTAAACATGAAATGGTATTTGCATATAAAGTTAAATATAATACTTTAGAACTTTCAATTGTTTTATCAGGTCTGCCCAGAATATTTACAAAATTATCCATAGCATCCCAGTTGCATGGAAAACAACAGAACATAGTTATATTAGAAAATTGTTTGCTATACTTTGTCTTTATCTCAATTCCATTAAAATCAGCTAATGGACTATTATTTTCTTTTAAACCAACCATTTGTTCAAATGTTACACCAACAGCATTATTTCCTTTTCTAGCTCCTTTCATCCATCCATTTTTCTTACATGTATTGAAAGTTTCAAGTATGTCATCCATTTTATCACCTCTCTACTAATATCTTTACCGATAAATTAAAGAATTACTTTTAAAAAATAAAAAGTTTCATAGCAAACGTGTTATAATAATAATTAGTCTGGATGTGAAACAATGATACTTATAATTGCCGAAAAGCCTGTAGTATGTAGAGCAATCGTTTCTACCATTGGAAATATGAAATTTATAAATGGAGCTTATCAAAATGATGAATATATAGTTGCTAATGCTTTAGGGCATTTATTTACACTAGCAGATATTGAAGATTATTTAGAAAACCCAACAGGAAAATGGGAGATGTCTTGTTTGCCGTGCTTCCCAAAAGAATTTAAATACAAATTAATATCAAACTCTGAAAGATACAAGAATGACGGCATTGAAAAAACTTTTAATTTAATCAAAGAACTTTGTAATCGCGATGATGTAGACACAATAGTTAATGCGGGAGATGCAGATCGAGAAGGAGAAATAATTGTTAGATTAATTGTTTCTCATGCTTTGAAAACGAAGAAAAAATTAAAGAGAATGTGGTTACCTGATCAAACTGACATTACTATACGCCAAGAGTTAGAAAATCTTCGAGATGAAGAAGAGTATGATAACTTGGCAAACGAAGGATATGCGAGAACTTATATTGACTGGTTATATGGAGTAAATTTAACCAGATATGCAACTTTAAAATCAGGAGTTCTTTTAAGAGTTGGAAGAGTAATTGTCCCAATTGTTAAAGCAATATACGACAGAGATTTACAAATCAGAAATTTTATTCCTGAGATATACTATGGTTTAACTAGCAAAGAAAAAACTAATGGCGAGGAAATAGAACTTAATAGTAAAGAGAAATTTTCAAAAGATGAAAAAGAAAAATGCTTAACTTGTTGCCAAAAATATAATTCTTCCGAAGCAATAGTTATAAAAAAAGATACTAAAAACGCGGAGTTAAATCCTGGAAAATTATATTCTTTAAGTAAACTTCAAAGTCAGTTAGGAAAAAGATACAAAATGTCTATGAATAAATCATTATCAATAGTTCAAAAACTTTATGAATCAGGATACTTAACATATCCTCGTACAAATTCAGAATATCTTGCAACAAATGAAAAAGATAAAATAAAAACAATAATTGCCAACATATCCAAGATGGGATATCCAGTTGAATTCAAAGATAAAAAAACGATATTCGATGATGCAAAAATCGAATCTCACTCTGCTTTAACTCCGACATATAAAATACCTAAGAAGGAAAATTTAACAGAAGAAGAATATCAAGTCTATCAAGTAGTTTTCCAAAGGTTTGTTGCGGTATTCTGCAGTAAAAAATGTAAGGTAGAAAAAACTGAAATAACAATAAAAGTTGGAGATTATGAAACATTCACGTTAAAAGGAAATATAGTTTTAGAACCTGGTTGGACAAAGTTTGATCGTTATACATCGAAAGATAAAATATTACCCAATTTATCTAAAGGTGATAAAGTAAATATTAACTTTGTTCCAAAAGAAAAGGAAACTACACCACCAAAGCATTATACAACAGAAACTTTAAATAACTATTTAATGAATCCTTTTAGAAAAGAAAAACAAGAAATGGAAGAACTTGCTGAAGGAGAAACATTTACATTAAATGGTGAAGAAATAGATGATACAGAGGACTATAAAGCAATGTTTACTGGTTTAGAATTGGGAACCGACGCTACAAGAACCCCCATTATTACGAATGCTATTAACAGTCAATATATAAGTTTAAAAAATGATGTTTATAATATACTTCCAACAGGAGAATATTTGATAAATACCTTAATGCAGTTAGGCATTCAAATGGATAAGTATAAAACATGCGATTTAGGAATTGCTTTAAAGCAAGTTTTCCATAATGAAATATCAATAAACGATTCAATTCAAATAGCAGAAAGTGAAATAATGAAAGTTTTTGATAAAAATAAAGAAGATGAAAAAGAAAATAAAGATACTGGTTTTTTTGGTGACAACATTGGAACATGCCCTAAATGTGGGAAAAATGTTTTAAAGGGTAGATATAGCTATAATTGTGAAGACTATAAAAATTGTAATTTTAAAATTAATTTTAGTATTTGTGGAAGAGTGATATCCAAAAGTGAAGCAAATAAATTGATGACAAATAAAAAAACTGATAAACTTTCAGGATTTATATCTAAAGCAGGTAAAACATTTGATGCTTCTTTAGCACTTGATCAAGAATTTAAAACAATTTTTGTATTTGATGGAAAAAACAATTGACAAAAATTATAATAATGGTATAATAGAATTACTTAGTATAGAGTAGTGTAGTTAGTATATTTGACGTGTACTTTCAAATTGGTGAAACTATACGTGGTGTGTCAATGTTTGATATACCCTTGTTTATTAATTACATATTTTGATTATTAGGGTTTATGATCTTGATAATCAAAATGATGAAAAAAGCGAATGTCAATTTTTGATTATAACCGCGACTAAGTATATACGTATATTGAGAAAGAAAACTCATTAAGGTTATGAAATAGTTTTGATTACTGATAATTTTTGAAACTATTTATTCAGAA
Organism: uncultured Bacilli bacterium; assembly: GCA_934098345.1. GTDB lineage: Bacteria > Bacillota_I > Bacilli_A > RF39 > UBA660 > CAG-582. The sequence goes on along the minus strand of CAKONX010000019.1, from coordinate 14,354 downwards.
ACTCGAGAAAATTCTAGTTTATCAGGCTAGGATTTTTTTGTGTTTACTTATTTAAAAATATAAAATAAATGATATAATAATATTATGATAGGATGATGTAAATGGATGGCTGGAGAAGTTTTACCAATTCTCTTTGGAACAAAAAAGTCAATGTCGCAAATTTTATTGAAAAAAATTATAAAGAATATACTGGAGATTCTTCATTTTTAAAAAGTAGCACAGAAAAAACAAAAAAACTTTGGGATATTTGTTTAAAAAAACTGGAAGAGGAACAAAAGAAACACGTTTTGGATATAGATTGTACTGAATTTTCTGGAATTAATTCTTTTAATCCTGGTTATATTGATAAGGAAAATGAAATTATTGTTGGCTTACAAACAGATTCAGTACTAAAAAGAATTGTTAACCCATATGGAGGAATAAAACTTGTTGAAAAAGAGTTAAAGACTTATGGCTATGAAATGGATGATAAAATTCATGAATTTAAAAAATATCGTAAAACCCATAATGATGGTGTTTTTGATGTATATGATGATTCTATTAAAAAAGCAAGACATAATGGTTTATTAACAGGGTTGCCCGATGCCTATGGAAGAGGAAGAATAATTGGTGACTATCGTAGAATAGCTTTGTATGGAATCGATTTTCTAATAAAAGATAAAGAAAATGACATGGAAAATGTTTTAATTGGCCCAATGTCTGAAAATCTAATAAGATTAAGAGAAGAAGTTCAAGAGCAAATAAGAGCTTTAAAAGAAATAAAAGAATTAGCTGTATCATACGGATATGATATTTCTAAGCCAGCAAATGATTCTAAAGAAGCAGTTCAATGGTTATACTTTGGGTATCTAGCTGCTGTTAAAGAAAATAATGGAGCAGCAATGAGTATGGGAAGAATTGATGCTTTCTTAGACATTTATTTTGAAAGAGATTTAAATGAACAAAAAATTACTGAGGAAGAAATACAAGAACTTATAGATCAATTAATAATAAAATTGAGATTAGTAAGACACCTTAGAACTCCCGAATATGATGAATTGTTCTCTGGAGACCCTACTTGGGTAACTTGTGCTATAGGAGGAATTTTAAATGGAAAAAAATCTCTTGTAACAAAAACTTCTTATAGAATTTTACATACTTTAGAAAATTTAGGAACAGCTCCAGAACCTAATTTAACTATTTTATGGTCCGAGTATCTACCAAATGACTTTAAAGAATATTGTGCAAAAATAAGTGTTGAAACAAGTTCTATACAATATGAAAATGATGACCTTATGAGACCAATTTACGGTTCAGATTATGGAATAGCTTGTTGTGTTTCTGCAATGAGATTAGGAAAAGATATGCAATTTTTTGGAGCAAGATGCAATTTAGCAAAAGCGTTATTATATGCAATAAATGGCGGATATGACGAAATGACTAATGAATTGGTTTTGGATGGCTTGGAGCCTATAACTACCGATTATTTAAATTATGATGAAGTTGTCGAAAAATATAAAATAGTATTAAATCGAGTAGCATTCATATATTCAAACGCAATGAATATCATCCACTATATGCATGATAAGTATGCTTACGAAAAAAGTCAAATGGCATTACATGATACTTTTGTACACAGATATATGGCCTATGGTGTAGCTGGTCTTTCAGTAGCAGTAGATTCTCTTTCAGCAATAAAAAATGCCAAAGTAAAAGCTATAAGAAACAATTTAGGTATCACTACCGATTTTGAAATAGATGGAACTTATCCAACTTATGGAAATGATATAGATGAAGTAGATGATATAGCGGTTTCTTTAACTAATTATTTTCATGAATGCCTAAAGAAATATAAAACTTATCGTGATGCTGAAGTTACAATGTCAGTCTTAACAATTACTTCCAATGTTGTATATGGAGAAAAAACCGGTTCAACACCAGATGGCAGAAAAGCCCATGTTCCATTTGCACCAGGAGCAAATCCAATGCATAATCGAGACATAAATGGAGCTATTTCTTCATTAAATAGTGTCGCAAAAATAAATTATGAAAGAGATTGTAAGGATGGAATTTCAAATACATTCTCAATAGTACCTTCATCATTAGGAAAAAATATAGAAAGTCAAACAACAAACTTAGTTACTTTGCTTGATGGATATTTTAAAAACAAAGGTCATCATTTAAATGTCAATGTTTTAAATCGTGAAATGTTAGTAGATGCTATGAATAATCCAGACAAGTACCCATTATTAACCATTAGAGTTAGTGGCTATGCCGTTAGATTTAATAAATTAACAAGAAAACAACAAGAAGAAGTTATATCAAGAACTTTCCATGAGAGGTTTTAATGAATTTAAGTGTTAATTCTATAGAATCTTTTAGCACAGTTGATGGGCCAGGTATCAGAACGGTTGTTTTTCTAAATTCATGTAATCTTAGATGCAAATATTGCCATAACCCAGAAATGCAAAAAATGCAACCATTAAATATTTCTGTAAAGGAGTTATCAGAAAAAATATTACGAAATAAAAATTATTTTGGTTCCACCGGTGGAGTAACTTTTTCTGGAGGAGAACCATTGTTACAATCAGATGCCCTATTAGAATTATGTAAAATACTAAAACAGGAAAATATAAACATAGCTTTAGATACAGCTGGATATACAAAAAATATTAATGAAGAATTTCTCGATTATATAGATTTAATAATCCTTGATATTAAACATGTCACTGATGATGGCTTTAAATTCATAACAGGCGGAAATAAAGAAATATCAGAACATTTTATGGAAATATTAAAAGAAAAAAACAAAAAGATAATAATAAGACAAGTAATAATTCCAGAAATTACAGCAACTAAACAATATATAGAACATTTAAAAAAATATATTGATAAAATGTTCATAAAAGAAAATATAATTGAAATTGAATTCTTACCATATCATTATCTTGGAAAAGAAAAATATGAAAAACTTGGCATCCCTTATGAACTAGATGTCAAAGAAATGGATTCAACTGAATGTCAAAATTTATATAAATATTTTTTAAGTTTATAAAGTTTACTTTTAAGTCTTGATAATGTATACTTTAGTTAAACTAGGAGGCTTATTATGAAAAAAAAGAAAATAAATCCAACAACTATTATTTCAGTTTTTATAATATTTGCTATTATAATGTCTCTTGTATCATTATATCTTCTATCCATAACTTCAACTGATAGCAATTATTTTGGTGATTATAATAAATTAATACAAAATGAACTTGAAGAGCAACTTAATTATCAGCTAGAAACTGATAATATGATTGAAGAAAAATTAAATTATTCATATACTTTAGAAAAGCCATGCGTTTTAATAAATCCATATAAAATAAGTCCATTATCTGCATTAATTATATTTGATACGGAAGAGGATACTGAAGTCCAAATATTTATAAATGATATGTATATAAGCACAGTTAAAAGTTCTAAAAAACATATTATTCCAATTTATGGCCTTTATGCAAACGCTAATAATTATATCAGACTAAAAACTAAGACTAATGAAAAAACTATTAATATAAAAACTAATTCTTATGATAATAGTGTAGATTCAAGCAACCTTAATTCTATCAATGAAAATGAAAGGCTTTTTATATTTTCTAATTCGAACAATAAAGAAAATACAATAAGAGCCTTTGATAAAGATTCTAACCTTATGTTTTATTTAAAATTTGGTTATATCTCAGGAATTAAATATGATGATAACCATTTCAATATAGCCTATAATGCTAAAAAAAATTTAAGACCAATTAATCTTGAAATTGATTATTTAGGGAGAATATTCTCAATATCAACAGATATAAGTGATATGAATAATAATTTTAGTAAAGCAATTAAATACAGTGATTTTATAGATAATTACAATTTTCCACAAATCGTTGACAATGAAGGTTATAGCATTGTTGAAAGATTAAAGACTTCTGAAATACAAAATAAAATAGTTAATGCTAAAATGTATGATGGAAGTTATGATATTTCTCAAAATGGTGACTATCTAACATTTAACTTTGATAAAAATATAGATAGTATTTTATTGATAAAGAAAGATTCATATTATACCTATGAATACAATATAGCTGATAAAGATTATATCAAAATAGATATGAATACAGATGCATCTATATATGTAAAAATAGAAGATGATTATTATTCCTTGATAACAACAATTAAAAATTAGCCACATTAAGTGACTTTTTTTTTAATATTATGCTTTTTGTGATAAAATATAAATTATTGAAGGGATTGATACCATGAGTTTAGTTAGTGAAACAGAAAGCTATTTAACTAATGTTATAAAATCATTGGATTATGAGATAGATGAAGTAAAACTAGAAAAATCAAAAATGAAAGAATATGGTCAATATCAAATTAATGTTGCTATGCCACTTGCAAAACAAAAAAGTAAATCACCAAGAGAAGTTGCTGAAGAAATAACTTCTGCACTTGATAGTCGTTTTACTAATGTAAATATACAAGGCCCTGGTTTTATAAACTTAAGTTTTAGTGATGAAAAACTAGTTGAATATTCAAATAAATGTTTAGATAATTTCGAAGAATATATTGATAAAAACCAAAATAAAAGAAAAATTATATTAGATTATGGTGGAGCAAATGTTGCTAAAACTTTACATGTTGGTCATTTAAGATGTAATATTGGTGAAGCTATGAGAAGACTTCTTAACTTATTTGGTGATGAAACAATAAGTGATGTTCACTGGGGAGACTGGGGAACACCCTTAGGATTAGTAATTAAACAAATCGAAGAAGAACAACCAAATTTAGTATATTTTAATAAAGATTATGAAGGAGAATATCCAAGTAATTCGCCAGTTACTAATGAAGATTTAGGAAGAATTTATCCATTTGCATCTTCAAGAAAAAAAGAAGATGAAGCATTTGCTATCGAAGCAAAAAAAATGACTGAAAGACTTCAAAAAAGAGAAAAAGGAATTTATGATTTATGGAAACAAATTGTTAAAGTTTCAGAAGAAGATTGTAAAAAAGTTTATGATTACTTAAATTGTCATTTTGATTTACTTTATGGAGAAAGTGATGCGGATCTTTATGTTCCAGATGTTTTAGAGTTTTTAAAAAGTAAAAATGTTTTAGAAAAATCAGATGGTGCATTAATTATGAATGTTAAAACTGAAAATGATAATAAAGAAATTCCTCCTTTAATGTTAGTTAAATCAGATGGTGCAATTTTATATGATACAACAGAACTTGCAACAATTTTACAGAGAGTAAAAGACTATGACCCAGATGAGATATGGTACTTTACTGATGAAAGACAAAGTCTACATTTTGAGCAAACTTTTAGAGGGGCTTATAAATCAGGATTAGTTAAAGATACATGTTCATTAAAATTCTTCGGCTTTGGAACTATAAATGGACCAGATGGTAAACCATTTAAAACTCGTGAAGGTGGAGTAATGACTTTAAAAGGTTTAATAAAATTAGTTTATGATAATATTGAACCAAAAATAAAAGAAACAATTACTGGTGAAGAAAGAAAAGAAGTAGCAGATAAATTAACTGTTGCAACGCTTAAATATTCAGATCTATTACCTTACAGAAAAACAGATTATATTTTTGATGTTGAAAAGTTTACTTCATTTGAAGGAAAAACAGGAATATATGCTGTGTACACAACTACTAGACTAAAATCCCTTTTATCAAAAGTAAGTACAGAATCAGTTAAAATTAATGAAATTCCAAATGATGATGTAAAAGAAATATTAGTAAAATTAACAGAATTATCTAAAATATTAACATCAGCATATAAGGATGTTTCATTAAATTATATATGTGAATTTATTTATGATTTATCTAGTTTATATAATAAATTCTATGCAAATAATAATATTGTCAATTGTGAGAATGAAAATGATAAAAGTACATTCATTGCTATATCAAAATTAACATATAACGTATTATCAAAATTACTAAATGTATTAGGAATTGAAACAGTTGAAAGAATGTAGATATGGTCTTGCTCTAGAAGGTGGCGGAGCAAGAGGAGCTTATCAAATTGGAGCTTATAAGGCACTAGTTGAAAATGGTTTCAAATTTGATGCTATAGTTGGCACATCAATTGGAGCAATAAATGCAGCTATCATTTGTCAAGGCGGAATAGACTTATTAGAAGAATTATGGAACAAAATAGATTCGACTATTTTTGATATAGATACAACTACTTGTGATGAAATATTAAATAAAAACAAAACAGCAAAGTTTAAAATTATTGTTGAAATATTTAAAAATAAAGGAATTAGTTTTGATAATTTAAGAGAAATATTAAATGAATATGTTGATGAAGAAAAAATCAGAAAAAGTGATGTTAAATTTGGATTAGTAATGACAAAATTAAAAGGTATGAAATCATGTGAACTAACAATTGATGATATAGAAGAAGGAAAACTAATTGATTATTTAATTGCATCTTCTTCATTACCAGTTTTTAAAATTGAAAAAAATATAGATAATTCCATTTATTTAGATGGAGCATTTAGAAATGTTTTACCATTAACTTTATTAGAACACATGGGCATAAATAATATTATAGGTGTACGTTTAAAAAAATTTGGAATAATCAAAAAAGTAAAAAATAAAAATACTAAAGTAATTTTAATTGAGCCAAGTAAAACTACAGGGTCAACACTTTTTTTTAATCATAAAACTATAGAGGAAAATATAAAACTTGGATATCAAGATGCAAAAAAAGTTATTGATAATATTAAATAATAAATATATAATAATCTAGAAAGAAGGACGAAAATATGGGAAGAGCTTATGAAGTAAGAAAAGCAAGCATTCAAAAAACTGGAGCTGCAAAAGCAAAATTATATTCAACATTTGCAAAAGAAATTTATTTAGCAGCAAAAGGTAATCCAGAAGTCGATACAAATATAATTTTAAAAAGAGTAGTAGAAAAGGCAAAGAGACAACAAGTCCCAAGCGATATAATTAATCGTGCAATTGATAAAGCAAAAGGTGCAAATGGAGATGATTATCAAGAATTATCTTATGAAGGATTTGGACCTGGTCAATCAACTTTAATTGTAAAATGTCTAACTGATAATGTTAATAGAACTGTATCTTTTGTTCGCGAAGCATTTAATAAATGTCATAAAAGTTTAGGAGTTACTAACTCAGTTTCCTATAATTATGATTATTTAGCAATAATTGGTTTTAAATCTGATAAAGAAGAAGAAATCATGATGAGCATTTTAGATGCGGGTATCGAAATAGTTGACTTGGAAAGCGAAAACGGTGAAATTATTATTACTGCTAAACCGAGTGATGCATCTAAAGTAAAAGATTTAATAGAAAAAATGATACCAAATGTAGAATACACAATAGATGAAATTGGATGGTATGCTAAAGAAAAATGCACACTTGAAGGTGAAGATCTAGAAGTTTTTGAACGTTTACTTAATTTACTAGATGACATTGACGATGTTACAGAAGTATATCATAATGTTAATTTATAAAAGAATAAGTTTATTATTCTTTTTATTTTCACAAAAGTAAGATATTATAATGTTGGTAGGTGGTATAAATGCGCATTTTGATTGTTGATGATGAAGAATTAATTAGAAATTTAATCAAAGATTATTGTGTTCAAGAAGGCTATAATTGTGATTTAGCAGAGTCAGGAGTAGAAGCTATTAATTACTGTGAAAAATATGATTATGACTTAATAATAATGGATATAATGATGCCAATAATGGATGGCTTTGAAGCATCTAAAATAATAAAAAGCAAAAAAAATATTCCTATTTTAATGTTATCTGCAAGAGGAGAGGAAGAAGATAAAATTAATGGCTTTGAAACTGGCATAGATGATTATGTTACTAAACCATTTTCTCCAAAAGAGCTTATTTGCAGAATAAAAGCAATTACAAAAAGATATCAAAGTGATGATATTATTTCTTATAAAGGAATAGTTATCGACAATTTATCTCATGAAGTGAGCATTGATGGAGAAAATGTACCAATGACACACACCCAATATGAATTACTTAAATATTTTATAGAAAACAAAGGTATTGCTTTAAGTAGAGAAAAAATAATAGAAAATATCATGGGTTATGATTATGAAGCAGATGATAGAACAATTGATGCACATATTAAATTATTAAGAAGTAAAATGGGTCAATATAGAACTTTAATAAAAACAATTAGAAATGTAGGATATAAATTAGTAGATGAGCAAAAATAGTATAAAACTCAAGACATTTTTCTATTTACTTATTTTTTCAATTATTACACTTTTACTACTTTGGATAGTACAAGTCCAATTTTTAGGTGTTTTTTATGAAAAATATCAAATAGAAAACATTGAAAATGTTGCTAGTCAAATTAAAACAAACCCAAGTGACTTTGTATCAATAGAAAATTATGCATATCAAAACAATATGTGTATTCAAATTATATCCGAAAATGAAACGGTAAATTATAATATTAAAAACCCAGGTTGTTTTCTAGGAAGCAAAAATACCAAAATTCAAAAATATCAATCAGATTTAATATTAAAGAAAAAAACATACATCAAACTATATTCCCCAATAACTCATAAAAAGAGTATTCTTTATGCAATAACAATAGATAATAAATATATTTTCTTAAATACCACTCTAGAAGATATTAATGCTACAACCACTTTATTAAAAAATCAATTAATTTACATAGTATTTATTCTTATTTTACTTGCTGCAGTAATGTCAATAATTATTTCAAATATGTTAAATAAACCATTACTAGGTATTATTGAAAAATCAAAGGATTTAGGAAAAAAAGATGTTAACTTTGATAAAACAAATATTGATGAATTAGATGAATTATGTGATGTTTTAACTGTAGCTTCATCCGAAATGAATAAAACGGAAAAGTTAAGGCAAAACCTACTTGCAAATGTTTCTCATGATTTAAAAACTCCATTAACAATGATTCGTGCATATGCTGAAAAATTAAAAGATTTCAATTATAAAACCACTGATGATAAAAATAAAGATATTGATGTTATAATAAGTGAAAGTGAAAGATTAAATTTACTTGTAAATGATATTTTAGACCTATCAAAAATAGAAAATGATAAAGACAATTTAAATATTGAAAAATATGATCTTATTGAAAACATTAATTCTATATTAAAAAGATATGATATTTATGTAAAAGATGACAAATTTAATATTGTTACCAATTTACCTAAATCAGCTATTATAAGTGCTGATAAATTGAAAATAGAACAAGTAATTTATAATCTAATAAATAATGCAATTGAACATACTGGTGATGATAAGTTTGTTAAAATAGAAGTTAAAAAGAAAAAAGATGGATATTTAGTAAGTATAACAAATACTGGACACGGTATAGAAGAAAGTGAAAAGTCTCTTGTATGGACAAGATATTATAAAAAGGAAAAGAATCATAAACGAAATATAGTTGGTACAGGTTTGGGACTTTCCATAGTTAAAGAGATTTTAGATAAACATGGATATGAATATGGAATTGATTCTGTAATAGATGATCATACCACTTTCTATTTCAAAATAAAAAAGTAAAAAATTCATAATTATTTCATAAAACTTTAGTAATATTTATATTGGGAAGAAAAAAATAAAACAAATAATATAAGATATCATATAAACTCAAACTCACAACTTCCCTTATTAAGCTACATTTTTGTAGCTTTTTTAATGGTTTTTTTTAAATGTTATTGCATAAGGGTTATAAAAATGGTAGAATTTATTTATAGGATAGATAAAGGAGACTTGATAATATGAACAATGGAAAAGGAAATATGATTTTACTAACTATAATTGCTGTTGCAACTTTATTGGTAGCAGTAATTGGAGCAACTTTTGCATATTTTAGTGCAACTATGAATGGTAATCAAAGTGAAACACCAATTGAGGTTACAAGTGGAACTTTATCGATAGAATATGTTGGAGATAGTAAAATCAATATTCAAAGTCCAGTTGCTAATCCTTTAGAAACATTATCAAGTAAGTCTTTTGACATTACTGGTGTAGTAACAGGATCAAACAATTTAAACTATGATGCATCATTAGTTATAACAAATAATTCATTTGGAGATGGAGAACTTAAATATACAATTACTAGTACAAATGTAAGCGATAACGGAACAACTTTTACAAGTACTAGTGAACCAATTGATATACCTACCGGAACAAACACTCTTGCTTTAGGTAAAGGAGTATTTGCTGGACCAGTTTTAAATGGAGCAGTTCATAACTATGTTTTGACAATAATAACTTCAACTGGAGATTTAGCAAATAAGAGCTTTGAAGCTCATTTAAGTGTAACACAAACAAAGAATTAAAAAGAATAAAAAAAGGAAGAATAAAATGAAAGAATCAACGTCATTATCAGGGGTTATTAAAGTAATATTTAAAACGTTGGCATATGTATTTCTATGTCTTCTTTTTTTGGTAACTGCATTTTTAATTTATTATATGGTTTCGAGTACAATTGCTAAAAGAAAAGGAGAGAATCCTAATGTTAGTTTATATACAATTGTAAGTCCTAGTATGGAACCATACATAAAAGTTTATGATGTAATAATTGATAAAAAAGTAAGTGAAAGTGAAGTATTAAAAATAGGCGATGTAATAACTTTTTATTCATCAACTTTAAATACTGATGGTTACACTATTACTCATAGAATATATGATATAAAAGAATCTGATGGCAAAGTTTATTATATTACAAAAGGTGATAACAATGACTGTGTTGATGTTGGTTCAATTACAAGAGAAAATATCGTCGGTAAAGTAGTATTTAAATTTAATGGATTAGGTAAAATTCAATTCTTCCTTTCAAGTAAATTAGGATGGATATTAATTATTCTTTTACCAGCATTATGTTTTGTTCTTTATGATATAAAAAGATTAACTAATATATTTAGAATAAAAAAGAAAATCGATAAAATACCTGAATATAAAAATGCAAATGAACTTGATGAAATAGAACATAATAAGAAAGTTAGAGCACTTTTAGAAAAAAGCAAATGGTTGAAGTAATTTGACTAATTTGCTTTTTTTTGTTAAAATATGTCTCAATAAAAGAGGGGTAATATGGTTAAGGAAGTTTTAAAAAGTGTTATAGGGATATTTATTACTATAGCAGTAGTTGTTTTGTCGATTCCATTATGGGAAAATTCATTTGCATCTAAAAATATTGCTATAATAAATGAATATAAAGATATTCCTATTTCTGTTGATTATGATGGAACTGTGGCTTTTTCAGATGATGAATATGAATTTGATAATTTATATATAAAAAACTATACTGACAATAATGAAACAAAAACTTTATATTTTGTAATTGATAAGACATCAACAATAAAAGGTGATAATATATCAATAATAATTAATAATAAGGAATATGAATTAAAAAAAACATTAAAACAAGAAGAAAATGATAAAACTTTATTTAAGTTAGATGATTTTACAATAGATGCATATAATTCAATAAATCTAGAAACTAAGGTTTTACTAGATAAAAATACAGATGTAAGTGATGACGACACTCTTGAAATATCTTTTGAAGTAAAATAGAAATGTTTTACTTTTTTTATTGACAAAAAACTAAAACAATTGTATTATTGTATTAATCAAGCGACACAAAGGAGGAATATATGGATTTTAAAAGTGATATACCGATTTACAAACAATTAGTTAATCAAATTAAGATAGATATTTTAAATAATAAATATCCATGTGGTAGTAAAATGCCATCTGTACGAGAGTTTGCTGTTGAATTAAAAATTAATCCAAACACAGTAAATCGTGCACTTTTAGAACTTGAAAATCAAGGTCTGATAATTACTAAAAGAACTAGTGGAAAATTTATAACAGAAGAATCAAAGGTTATTACTAATTTAAAACTCGAGTATGCAAAAAAATTAACGGATTCTTTTAAAGAAACAATGCATTCTATCAATATTAGTGATGAAGAAATAATAAAATTAATAAAAGGAGAGAAAAAATGAATTTAGTAGAATTTAAAAATGTTAATAAATCTTATGGAAAAAAATTAGCATTAGATGATGTATCATTTTCTATAAAAAAAGGAAAAATAGTTGGATTACTTGGACCAAACGGAAGCGGAAAAACAACTATTATAAAATTAATAAATGATCTTCTAGTAGAAGATAATGGAAGTATTCTTATTGAAGGAAATAAGCCTGGAATAGATACTAAGAAAAAAGTAGCATATTTACCAGAAAGAACTTATTTAAACATGAATGTAAAAGTAACTGATCTTTTAAAATATTTTGAAGATTTTTATGATGATTTCGACATTAATAAGGCAACTGAACTTTTAAAAAAATTAAACATTGATGGAAATGATAAACTAAAAACAATGTCAAAAGGAACAAAAGAAAAAGTTCAATTAATTCTAGTTATGAGTCGTAAAGCAGATTTATATGTATTGGATGAGCCAATTGGTGGAGTAGATCCAGCAGGAAGAGATTATATACTTGAAACTATATTAACAAACTTTAATGAAGATTCAAGTTTATTAATAAGTACTCATTTAATCTCCGATATTGAGAACATCTTAGATGATGTCATTTTCATAAAAAATGGTAAAATTGTTTTAAATGAAAATGCAGAAAACATAAGAGAAAAAACTGGTAAAACAATAGATAGTCTATTTAGGGAGGAATTTAAATGTTAAGCAAATTATTAAAATACGAATTAAAAAACACATATAAAACCTTATCATTAATTTATTTAATTTCAATATCAATTGCTATAATTACAAGAATATTTAATTTTATAAGTGATAAAGTTACTTTCTTAAAAGTTATAGTTGGATTTATTGACTTATTAGCTATATTGGTAATCATATCTCTACCTATAATTACATTTATCTATACTATATTTAGATATTACAAAACGATGGTAAAAGATGAAGGATATTTAACACATACGCTTCCTGTTAGTAAAAATAGTTTAGTATTATCAAAATTAATTGTTTCAGTTACATCATTAATTTTATCAGTTATAGTATCAATTATTGTAGCTATTATATCATTTAATGTTTGGGACAAAGTAACACCAATCTTTAAAAGCTTAATAAATGAAATAAATTCATATAGTCAATTTATCATACCTATATATTTAGTAATATTATTAGTTTCACTTGTATATATGTTCACTCTAATTTACACATCTATTTCTTATGGACAAAAGAAAAGAGATAACAAAGGACTTTTCTCTGTAATATATGGAATAGTTATTTATAACATAACTCAAATATTTTCACTAATATCAATAGTTATACCAGTTCTATGGGAAAAAGATTATTTCAAATTGCTAAATGAAGAAATCCCACCAGCACATGTAATTATCTCAATATTTATTGGAAGTTTTATAGTAACTTCAGTTATGTTAATAATTCTTTATAGAAAGAATATTAGCAATTTAGAAAATAAATTAAATCTAGAGTAAGCTTTTGCTTACTTTTTTGTTTGCTTTAATAAAAAAATATTATATAATTATATTGTAGATATACTAGCGCAGGGGGAAATGTTATGTATAGAGAAGACAAATATCCATTTTGGTGGTTGAAAATAATTTTAAGATTAATAATTGTTTTATTGGTTGTGCTTTTATCACTGAAATTTATTTTAATAATTAATAGTAGGAGCTTAGGCAAAAAAACGACTATATTAGAAGATAATTTAAAATATATAAATAATTGTGCAAAAGATTATTTTAAAGAGAATAATATTCCGGGCAACTCTGGTGATAATAAAACTTATAAAATAGATGAAATATTGACTAATGAACAAATAGAATATATGAATAATAATTATACTAAATGTGATTATAAGGATTCTTATATTAAAGTTACAAGATTAGATAAAGAAATTCAAATAAAAACATTCATTAGTTGTAACAACGAAAGTAATTATACTAATACATTTATTCCATTAAACCTTGATGAAATTGTTATTAAAGATACCACAACTACTAAAACGACAAAAATTAAAGTCAAAAAAACTAAATCAACGACTACTAAGAAATATAAAATATCATTTAATACAAATGGCGGAGAGTATATAGATGATATATATGTATCAGCAAATGAAACAATAAAAGTAATACCAAAAAGAGAAGGTTATGAATTTGTAGGATGGTATTATAACGGAGAAAAATTTGATAGAAAAATAGACAATAACTATTGCTTAGTTGCAAAATGGACAAAAAAATAATCAGTTTTGAACTGAACCCCAAAAGTTGGACAGTTTATTAATAGTTTCTAATTAGAGGATTGTAACCTGTAATTTACGGGTG
>CAKONX010000018.1 GCA_934098345.1 uncultured Bacilli bacterium | reverse complement strand
TCAGTTGGCTAGAGCACCACGCTTGCACCGTGGGGGTCAGGGGTTCGAGTCCCCTATTCTCCACCATTAGTAAATTAACTCACATTTGTGAGTTTTTTTTATTGCTTAAATCCCTGACTAATAGGACAATTTATAAAAAAGCTTATATTTTGTGATATACTTAAATTGGTGATGTTATGAACGAATATTTAAACATATTTATAGATGGATATTATCCACACTTTCTAGATAAATATTTAAATACCAAAACAATGGATAGAATAAAATATGTAACTCAATTTTGTGGATGTGATTATACAAAACTTTATTCAACCAAATTTCTTTATACCAGATTTAATCATTCTTTAGTTGTTGCTCATATGGTTTGGCATTTTACTCATAACAAAAGTGAAACAATTGCTGCATTATTACATGATGCAGGAACTCCTTGCTTTGCTCATTGTATTGACTATGTATTTGGTGATTATATAAATCAAGAAAGTTCCGAAAGAAAAATAAGTGATGTTATAAAAAATGATGAGGAATTACTTTCCTATTTAAAAGAAGATGGTATTGCAATCGAAGATTTAGAAAATCTAAGTAAATACCCTATTTTAGAAAACAAATCTCCAAAACTTTGTGCAGACAGGCTAGATGGCGTCTTCCATACATGCTACATCTGGTTACATACTCACAAACTACAAGAAATAAAAGAAGTATATGATGGAATGACTGTTTTAATTAATGAAGATAATAATCCTGAAATAGGATTTATAGATCAAAAAATAGCAAATAAGTTTGTAGAAATGGTTTTTATCTATGCTAAAGAATTACAAGGAAATACAGATAAATATATTATGAAATATGTTTCAGAAATTGTAAAACTTGCATTTGAAAGAAATTTAATTACGCTAGATGATCTTTATACAATGAAAGAAAGTGATTTATGTTCTTGTTTTAAAGAAAATTTTCCTTCTTGGAGTATTTTTGAAAATGCAAATACCTTAACTAATACAGATAATTTACCAGAGAAAAACTTCTATATTTCATTTACCACTAAAAAAAGAAACACTATTCCACTTGTAAAAACAAAAGATAGTGTTGCTAGAATCAATACAGTATCTGAATATGCAAACAAGATATATCAAGAATATGAAAGATTTATTGCACCAAAATATGCATATGTTAAAGAATTAAAGAATTTAAACTAAAAAAGCGAAGACTCGCTTTTTTTAGTTTAAATCTTCATCTGAAAAAGGATAAGGACACAACTCCTCAACTGTTAAACTAATTTCTTCTCCTTTTGGATTCATAGCTATAACTTTTTTATTTTTTTCAAAAAATTCACTTATAACTTGTCTACATACCATACAAGAAAATCCTATTTTGTCATTATCACACATTACATATAAGGTCTCAAAATCATATTTTTTATAACCAGCTGAAATTGCCGATACAATTGCACTTCTTTCTGCACAAATTGCTGCTCCATAACTTGCATTTTCTACATTAACTCCAGAAAACTCTTTACCATCTTTCATTACAGCAATAGCTGCCACTCTAAAATGGGAATAAGGACTATAAGAGTTATTAAGTAAACTAATTAATTTATCTTTCATTTTTATCACCAATTATAATTTATCATAAAAAACAAATTAGGTGAAGTATTTTCATCTGATTTATCTGGTGGAGTTTTACCATCCATATTTGTCATATTTCCATTTAGTGTATATAAAAATAAGACCATACACACTTATAATTGTAATAAAAATCATTACAACATTTTTGAATATCCTATTCATATTATCACTTTTCATGACCACAATAAACCATATATAAATGAAAAAAATATGAAGAAATAAAGAAATATTCTTGAATTTTATTTATAATTAGATATAATTATATTAGAGGTAGGATATGAAAAATAACAACATTGATATATTAAAAAATAAATACTTTTTTATAGGTTTTATAGTTGGAATTATTCCTTTTATAATATTATTAATCATATTATCAGGATATAAGAATTTTAATTCATATAAATACGTTATAATAATTATTTCTTTAATAGCATCTTTATTAAACGGTTATATTTTAAAAACAAATGCTCTTGCAAAGTTAAAGAGAAGCTAACTTAAGCTTCTCTTTTTAGTTTAATTATTATTTTCTTGAAAAATAAAGATACATTATAAAACAATTTAAACATTACAATTTCTACTTTATTGGCATTATTATAATGTTCTTCATAATATATTTGACTTTGTTTATATATTTTATATTTATTTATTTTTGATACATTAGATCCAATTGTTGCATTATGTTTATGTTCAACAAATACACTTGTATCAACAACAGTTAAAAGTTTTTCACTCTTTAATTTTCTAGCTAATATATTTTCTTCATAATATAAAAACACATTTGGATCAAAATAATTAATTTTTTCTAATACTTCACCTTTTATCATAAAGAAACATCCATATAACACATCAACCACTGGTAATTCATTTTTTAAATGATTATCACTGTATGATAAAAATTTCTTTTTATAAAGTTTACTAATAACCGGTATATTCATAACTAAATCTTTAAAAGCTGAAGTAAGGCGCCAACCATATTTAAACTCACCATGTTCCAATACTTTTGGCATTATAGCTCCAACTGCTTCATTTTTAATATTATGAATTAAAGATTTAATAACATTATTACTTGGTATACTTATATCTGAATTACTAATAATTATATTACATTTTTTATATTTGGATATTAGATGCTTACATCCTTCATTAATTGCTCCACTATAACCTGCATTAGTATTCATTCCTATAACATATAGTTTTTCATTTTTAATACTATTAAATTTATCTAAATCATTATTTTTAGAATTATTATCTACTACAACAATTTCATCAATACTAGTTAAATTACTACATTCATTTATTAAATTAACTGTATTATTAAAATCATTATAATTAATAATTACTATTCCTGTTTTCATTATTCACCGCCTAACAAAGATGAAATTTTTTTATCTATTTCTTTATTATAATTAGTAAGTTTATTTTCTTTTCTTTTTACCTTCTTTAAAGTTTTAATATTATCAATATCAATATAATCAATATCTAAATATTTATTTAATCTACTTGGCATAATAACTTCAAGTCCTAAAGCAAGAGCTTCTAAAGCAACCATACCTTGACCTTCATATTTACTATTTAAAATTAAATAATCACATTTTTTTAAATATGGAAAAGGATTTTTTTTATTACCTAAGAATGTTACATAATTATACATATTAGCTTCTTCTACTTCACTTATAAGTTTATCTTTCAAAGGTCCATCACCGATGATATATAAATGAAAATCTTTAAAGTTATTAAGTATATTTCTAACTTTAATAAGCATGCTTTCTAATCCTTTTTGAGAAACTAATCTACCTAAGAAACATATATTTACACATTCTTCATCAACATAAAATTCAACATTCTCTTCTTTTTTTCTATTTATCTCTTCAATATCAATATAATTTGGAATTATATATTTACAAGTAACATGTGTTATTTCTTCAAATGAAGATGCTGCTCCTTCACTTACTGCAACTATATTATCAAATTTCTTATATTTATTTTTACTAAATATATAAAATAGATTAAAATTTTTATCATATTTTTTCTTTTCTTTATAATCATTATGAACCCACATTATTTTCTTTTTAGCTCTTGTTTTTAATGCAAGACTAGATAAATAATTACTATATCCATTAAAATCAATAACTACATCATATTCTTTTTTTATATGTTTAAATGTTAATAGATTCATTATTTCAAAAGGTAAAAACTTACATAATTTGTTATATCTTAGCATAACTACATTAACTTCTTTTGGCAAATTTTCAAAGAATTCTCCTTTAGATAATAGATATAAATCAACATTATATTTTTTATAATCAAGATTATTAAGTAAATTAATAACGCTTTTTTGAATACCGCCTATACCTAAATCAGTTTGAAATATAGCTATATTTTTTTTCATGAATACATCACCTTTTTATATATTATTGAAATTGAATAAGCAACATATATAGACACTGCTGGAGCAAATAAGAAGTGCCCAGCTAAATATGAACCTAAAAGAATAAATGCCGAAGTCAAACCTAAAATAAATATTTCTTCATCAATTATAATTTTTTTAGTTTTAACAAATTTAACAATGACATTGATAACTAGGTATATTGGTAAAAGTAATTCAACTAAGAATCCTATAAATCCATATTGATACAATAAGTCATGAAAATCTCTTTCAACTATATGATCATAATATATACCTTGATAATATTTATCATCGCTAATTAAACCATATAATTTAGAAAATATTGAACTATTATTATACATTTCCTTATTTACTACTAAGAATTCATTTCTTCCATTAAAAACTAATGCATTTGAAATTTCACTTTTTATTTCTTCTGCTGATTTATCAAATTTAGGGCAACATGTTTCACACTTTGCTTGACCAGATTCATTTACTGCTCTTTCATAACTACCTAAAAGATTTGTATATATAGGAAGTTTAATTGTAAAAATTAACACAGATAAAAGTATTCCTCCTATAAAGAAAACACTTTTAAAATCAAATTTATTTTTCTTAATAAATTTATTATAAATAATATAAAAAATTAAACTAATTGATAAAACACCAACACATCCAACATAACTTGCTTTTGTGCCTAATATACATAGAAATACTATCGTAAATAAAGAAGCAGTTATATTATAAATATTTTTATTTTTAATAAAATCTATTAAAGAATATCCAAGTAAAGAAATAAGTATAAGTCCATATTCATTTGCTGAATTAAACCATGAAACTATCCCTTTTCTATAGCAATTTTCTGATGATGAATAAGAACAATATGCCGTATTAGTTATAACTGACGAGAATAAAGATATGCCAACCATAAGAGCAATAATAATAAAAGTAAATCTATCAATATTTTTATTATTTTTAAAATATAAAATAAAAAATAATAATATTATTGGAAAATATATTAATTTTGCTATATGTGAAATATAACTTGTTAAACTAAAACCATCATTTAAAATAATATTTCCTATAAAACTTATAAATATATATACAACCCAAATTAATGCATAAGCTTTAATTTTATCATCACGATTTTTAAGAATATAAATTGTTGCATATATTAAAAACAAAAATCTAAAGATCATTCCAAGTGAAATAGATAAACTATATTCATTAATCATTAAAGAAGTAATAATGTCAATTAAAGGTTGAATTAACATAAACTTAGTAAGTACCCTATTGTTATAAAATTTATCCATCTATTTCACTTCCTATACAACATTATACAAAAAAAAAGGAGTTATTAAAAGAAAAACACTGACTTTTGCAAATATAAACAAAAAAGACTTGAATATAAGTCTTAATATTGTCTTCCAAAATAAATTACATGTTTAGCAGGTTCACCACAAATACAATTACCTGTTGCATGTTCATCTTCTAATATACAACGTGATTTTAATCCTGTTTTTTCTTTAATGTTTTCCTCACATTCAGTTCTTCCGCACCAATTAATCTTTATAAAACCACTTTTTTCTTTAGCAATATTTTTAAATTCATCCATTGTTGATGCAACATATAACATTTCATTCCTTCTTTTTTCTGCTCTTTTATACATATCACTTTGAATAGTGTCAAATAAACTATTTAGTTTGCTTCCTAAATTATCTAAATCATTTAATGCAAATTCATACTTTTCTAAAGTATCTCTTCTAACTAAAGTAATATGACCATTTTTTATATCTCTGGCTCCAACTTCAATTCTAACTGGATAGCCTTTAACTTCTGCTTCAGCAAATTTAAATCCTGGAGTTTTATCAGTCTTATCAACTTTATAAGTAATATCATTTTTACCTAAAATATCAGTAATTTTATCAACATATTCATCTATATCTTTTCCAATTGGAATTACAATTACTTTAGTTGGTGCAATTTTTGGTGGTAAAACAAGGCCTCTATCATCTGAATGAGTCATAATTAGTCCACCTATCATACGAGTTGTACATCCCCATGAAGTTTGAAAAGGAGTCTTTAATTTATTGTCTTTATCCAAAAATTCTATTCCGAAAGCATGAGCAAAACCAGTACCAAAATAATGACTTGTTCCATTTTGAAGAGCTACACCATCATACATCATTGCTTCAATTGTATAAGTCGCTTCAGCTCCAGCAAATTTTTCTTTTTCAGTTTTTCTTCCAACAATAACTGGCATTGCTAAATAATTTCTTTGGAAATCTTCATAAACGTGTAACATTTTTAAAGTTTCTGCCATTGCTTCTTCTCTTGTTGCATGTAAAGTATGTCCTTCTTGCCATAATATTTCACGACTTCTTAAAAATGGTCTAGTTGTTTTTTCCCAACGAACTATCGTACACCATTGATTATATAGAATTGGTAAATCTCTATAACTTTTTACTATTTTTTTAAAATGATCGCAGAATAATGTTTCACTTGTTGGACGTACACACATTCTTTCATCTAACTTTTCTTTTCCGCCATAAGTTACCCAAGCAACTTCAGGAGCAAAACCTTCAACATGATCTTTTTCAACATTAAGTAAAGATTCGGGTATAAACATTGGCATTTGTACATTTTCATGTCCTAAACGTTTAAATTCTTTATCTAAAACACTTTGCATATTTTCCCAAATGGCATATCCATATGGACGAATAACCATACTTCCCTTAACATTTGTGTAATCAACTAAATCGGCTTTTTTAACAACATCTGTATACCATTTAGCAAAATCAACATCCCTACTTGTAATATCTTTAACTTGATTATCCATAATTATTCCTCAACCTCAAAGTTTTCTAAACTTCCATTTTCTTTTAATATTTTATTTACAGCATCAGTTGCACTTGTTAATTTATCATTACAAACTTTGACTATTTTCATAGCTTCTGTATATTTTTTTATTGAACTTTCTAAATCAGTATTACCTGATTCTAAATCTTTGATAATATTTTCAAGTTCACTCATAAGTTCTTCAAATTTTTTATCTTCCATCTTCTTTTTCTCCTTTAACTATTGTATTTATTTCTCCATCAATAAGTTTAATATTAACTTCGTCATTAACTTTAACATCTTTAACACTTTTAATTACTTTACCATTTACAGTAGAAAGTGAGTATCCTTTACTTAATACACTTAATGGATTTAAAAGTTCTAATTTATTAATAAATAATTCTAAACTATTTTTATTTTTTATAAACAATTCTTCTGGATTTACTAAAATATGGTTAGTTATTATACTTTCATATCTAGATACAGAAATATCTAATTTATGTGTAATATAACTATTTAATTTATTTATAATTGTATCTAATTTTTGTTCTCTAATCTCTGAATAAGCAAGAGGATTAGTTAGAACATAACTATTTTTAAAATTTAATAATTGTTTTCTAGAAACATCTATTAGATTAAATATGTTCTTATTTAAACGTATTTCAAGTTGATGAATATAATTAATTAAATCAACCATATTAGGAACAGCCATTTCTGCAGCTCCAGTTGGTGTTGGTGCACGCATATCAGCTACAAAATCTGCTATAGTAAAATCAATTTCATGGCCGACTGCAGATATAACTGGTATACGGGATTCATATATTGCTCGAGCAACACACTCTTCATTGAATGCCCATAAATCCTCAATACTTCCGCCACCTCGACCAACAATTAAAACATCTATATCATCAAATTCATTTGCACGTTTTATTTGTCTTACAATATCATCTTTAGCAAGTTCACCTTGAACTAATGCTGGAAAAAGTATTGTATTACAAATTGGATATCTTCTTTTTATTGTAGATAAAATATCCCTTATTGCAGCTCCAGTTGGTGCTGTAACTATACCTATCTTACTTGGATATTTAGGTATTGGTTTTTTCTTATCTTGATCAAATAAACCTTCTTTAGCAAGTTTTTGCTTTAATTCTTCTAATTTTTTTAATAAGTCTCCGTTACCGGACATATGCATTTCTTCAACATAAACTTGATAGCCACCGTTTGGAACATATACACTTATTCTTCCTGTAACTAGAACTTCATCTCCATCTTTCGGGACAAAATCAAGTTTTTCTGCATTTGTCTTAAACATAACTGCATTAATTCTGGATTCTTCATCTTTTAATGTAAAATACAAATGTCCTCTAGTATGTCCTTTATAGTTGGAAACTTCTCCTTTAATATGGACAACTTGACATTCAACTTTAGAATCTAAAAAATTCTTAATTGCTTGATTATATTGACTAACTGTAAAATATTTAACTTCTTCTGTGTCCATACTTTTCCTCCTTTTTATATTTTATCATATATAAAGAGTTTTTAGAAAAAAATATAAACAAATTTCTACATTTACATTTTATTTATGATATGTTATATTTAATTTAGTGAGAAGCAAGAGTTTCATAAAAGGCTCGATGCTTACCACATGTATGGTTGCATCCTTATTCAGTAGAATAAAGATGCTTTTTTAATTGTTATAATAATTTTAATATTATTACTAACAATATAAAAACGATTAAATAAAGTAATCTTATATGATTATCTTTCTTCATCGTATCACACTCCTCTTTTGTAAACTTCTCCAAAACCCTCCTGAATTTTAGCCTCTCTTTGGAATGTGATAAGCATCTTTACCTTGCTTCTCGAGTGGTTATTATAAAGTTTTAAAACTACCTGTCAATAGATTCGACAAACGTCGACAAAATTAGAACCTAAAATTATATTTTTTCATTAAAAAAACGTGTTTTTAACACGTTATTTAACTTTGTTTTTCAATTCATATAAATAATTTATAGCGTCCATTGGTGTCATTTTTAATATATCTAAATTTTTAATTTCTTCTTCTATTTTGCTATTTTCACGTTTTTCTTCAAAAGCAAGAGTTTGTTGAACATAAACTTCATGTATTTCATTTTTCTCATTACTTTCATAAGTTTTTAGTATTTTATCTGCTCTATCTAATAAATCTTCTGGAAGACCTGCAAGTCTTGCAACATGGATACCATACGATTTATCAATTGGTCCTTCTTTAACTTTATGTAAGAATGTTACTTTTCCATCTTCTTCAATTGCATCAACATGAACATTTTTTATATTACTCATTGTTTCACTTAAATCTGTAAGTTCATGATAATGAGTTGAAAATAAAGTTTTACATTTTATCTTTGTATTTACATATTCAAGAATTGCTCTTGCTAAACTCATACCATCAAACGTAGCTGTTCCTCTACCTAATTCATCAAATAAAATAAGTGAGTTTTCAGTTGCATTAACAATCGCGTTTTTAGCTTCAATCATTTCTACCATAAATGTTGACTCACCACTTACAAGATCATCACTCGCACCAATTCTTGTATAAATTGAATCAAATATTGGTAAATTTGCTTCACTAGCTGGAACAAAAGACCCCATTTGAGCCATTATAACTATTATTGCAAGTTCTCTCATATAAGTTGATTTACCACTCATATTTGGTCCAGTTATTAAAAGAGTATTTGTCTCACTATCCATAATAACATCATTTTTAACATAATTATTATTGCTTACTATTTCAACTACTGGATGTCTTCCATCAATAATCCTTAAATCATGTCCTTTATTAAATTTAGGTCTAATTAAATGATGTTCCTCACTTACAAGTGAAAGTGAACATAAAGCATCTATTTCACTTAAAGTAGTTGCTGATTCTTTTAATTCAAACAAAATTTTCTTAATACTTTCTTTTATTTCCATAAATAAATTATATTCAAGATCAATAATTCTTTCTTCTGCATTTAAAATTAAAGCTTCTTTTTCTTTTAATTCCGGAGTTATATATCTTTCTGCATTTGTTAAAGTTTGTCTTCTTTCCCATCCAAACTCTTCACTTACTCTTTTAGAATTTCCTTTTGAAACTTCTATAAAATAACCAAATACTTTATTGTATCCAACTTTTAAGTTATTTATTCCAGTTTGTTCTTTTAAAGATGCCTCTATTCCAGAAATAAAATCTTTTCCACCTGAACGAATACTTTTAAGTTCATCAAGTTCTTTATTATATCCACTTTTAATTATATTTCCTTCTTTTATACTTATTGGAGCATCTTCAGAAATAGCTGATTCTAATAATTTAAATAACTCTTCATGATTATTAATTTTTATTCCAAATTTAAGTTCATCTAATATTCTATTAATATCAGGTATAACTTTAATTGAATTCTTTATTTGTAATAGATCTCTTCCATTTAAAGAACCACATATAACTTTACCAGTAAGTCTTTCTAAATCATATACCTCATATAAATCTCTCATTAATTCTTCTCTTAATAGAAAATTATTGTTTAATGTTTCTATATAATCAAGCCTTTTATTAATTTTTTCTTCATCTTTTAAAGGACTCATAAGCCAATTTTTTAAAGTTCTTGAACCCATAGCTGTTTTAGTTTTATCAAGTAACCAAATAAGAGAATATTTTCTTTCTTTTAATCTTAATGTTTCTAATAACTCTAAGTTTCTAATTGTATGAATATTCATATTCAAATAATCTTCTTTTTGAATTATTTGAATATGTGATAAATGTGATAAATCTTTTAATTGATTAACATGTAAATGATACATAATATTTTTTAAAGATTTAACTATTCTATCATCATTTATTCCTTCATAAACACTTTTATATTCATCTTCTAAATATTTATCATTTATTGTAATAGAAATAGAATAATTATTTTTAAATATATTAATAAGTTCAATATCAAAATCATTTGTAACAATTATTTCTTTTAAATTTAAACTTAAAACTTCATTAACTAAACTACTTTTATTATGTTCAACAAAAAGAGCATTTACACTTCCTGTAGAAAGATCAAGATAAGTTATTAAATAATTATATCCAAAATCAGTAATAGAACCAATATAGTTAAAATCATGTTCATTTAAAAATTCCAAATCAACCATTGTACCTTTAGTTACAACTTCGATTACATCTCTTTTAACCATACCTTTTGCATATCTTGGGTCTTCTAATTGCTCACATATAGCAACACTGTAACCTTTAGAAATTAGTTTTTCAATATATATTTTAGCTGAATGATGAGGTACTCCACACATTGGTACTCTTTCTTTTAATCCAGCATTTTTTCCAGTCAATGTAAGTTCAAGTTCTCTTGAACACACTTCTGCATCTTCAAAAAACAATTCGTAAAAATCACCAAGTCTAAAAAATATTAAAGTATTAGGATATCTATCTTTTATCTCCATATATTGTAACATCATTGGTGACAGTTTACTTCTATCTACGCTTAATCTATCCATATTACCACCTACTTACGACCCAATTATTATATAATATTTTTATGATTTTAGAAAGATAATTTTTCTATTAATGAGTTTATATTTTCAGCTTCAACAACTTCAATTTTTAAATTGTTTTCATTTTTTACTTTTAAAGCTTCATCATAATTTTCTTTTGGAGTTATAAAATAATCACATTTATTTTTACTTGCACCAAGAATTTTATATTTAACTCCACCTATTTCGCCAATAGATCCATCTTCAGATATTGTACCAGTTCCACATACTTTTTTATCTCCAAATAGTTTTTCGTCACTTAATTCATTTATTAAAGCAAGAGTAAGCATTGCTCCTCCACTTGGTCCAGATTCACTATTTTTATGTTTATATTCTAATACATCATCATATTTATTAATTTTAGCAAAACTTATACCGATTAAAGTCTTACCTTCACTTTCAATTAAAGAAGCATTTCTTTCATAATATTTATCATTATTTTTAACTTTAATCGTGACGTTTTCACCAACACTTTTTTTACTCAAATATTCACTTGCTATATTTGGTGTAAAAGTCTCTCCATCAACAGAGATAATTTCATCACCTATTTTTAAATCAGTTTTAGCATCCTCACTTATATAAGTAACATAATAAGTTGTACTATTTATTTTTAGATCTTTATTTAAAAAATTATAACTAACTAAATAAGCATTACTAATAGATTCTTCTAAACTAATTTTATCTCTAATAAGCGAATCTTTAAGTTCTTCATTATCATATTTTATATCATCATCACTTACTATATCAAAATTAGGAAGTATTAAAGAAATAAGTAAAACTGGAACTTTACCTTCTATAAAGTTAACATAAGTCATATTAATACTAGAATCAGTTTTATCATTAAGTCTTTTACTAATATCAATTACTCCACCAGGTGCATAAACACTGAAAGGTAGTTTCAAATTAATTACCAGAACAAAAATAATCAAAAATATAATTGATTTAATATTATCTTTTATAAATTCATATATTTTATTAATCATAAGTAATTCTCCTTAATTTAATTATACCATTATTATAGAGGTGAAATGTGAAAAAATTGTTAACTTTTATACTTTTTATTTGTTTTATTATTAATAAAAATGCCATTATATATTCAGCAAGTGAGGCTTTAAATATTTGGTCAAAGAGTTTATTCCCAGTACTTTATCCAACATTAATATTAAGTGATGTTTTACTTGCATCAGGAATAATTAATAAAATACCTAAAGTTCTTTATAATATATACTCCCATATTTTTAAAACAAGTCCATACGGTTTATTTGTTTTTTTAGTCTCTGTATTTTCTGCCACTCCAACAAATGCCAAAATATTAAAAGATTTATATGATAATAAACTAATAGACAAAAATAGTTTATCTAAAATATTAAGTCAAACTGTTTTTTTTAATCCCATACTAATTCTTACTTTTTCTAATTTAAAAGTATTAATTATTATGTGGGTATCTAATATATTAACAAGTTTTATTTTAAGAAATAAACTAGTTTCTAATGACACTACCTTAAAAGATATTAATTTTAAATTTAACTTAAATGAATCAATTGAAAAAAATATGAAAACTATTTTAAATATTCTAGGTACTTTAACTTTATTTCTATCTTTATCAAGTATAATACCTATTAAAAATCAAATCTTAAAAACATTTATATCCGGTATTCTAGAAATTACCAGTGGATTTTCAAGAATAAAATTATATTTAACTAGTCCTTTAAATGACATAATGATGCTTATATTTGTATCTCTTGCATCTTTCAGTATAATTATGCAAATAAAAAGTATCTTGAAAGAAACTAAATTTGATTCAAAATACTTTTATGCTTCTAGATTTATTACTTTAATTTTATCTTTATTCATTTATTTCATTGCATAAACTTGAATTACTTTTACAATTACATTTAAATTTATTATATCCTTCACTTTGACTTTTACATTTAAATAAATTGTTTCCATTAAAAGTAAATCCTATATTAATGTCATAATGTTCTCCATTTAAATTAACAACTGGAAAAACTAAAGATGCTGCATTAATATTTTCATTCATAGCAGTAAAATCCATATATGATTCAAAATTTAAATCAACTTCTGTTGGTAATTCTTTCATAATTGAACTTTCAGCAGAAAATGTTTTATAATTTGGACTTCCATCTGGATTTTGATCTTTATAATATCCTCTTTTATATGAAATCATCCAAGATTTTTCATTATCTTTTCCTACATAAGATCCATTATTAAAATCATATTTAGTATAGTAATTATAAATAGTTAAAAATGCTATATTAGATTTTAAAAATTCACTTTTGAATTCCAATTTTAAACATTTATATCTCTCTTGATATCCACTTACAATAATTGAAGAATCAATACCAGTTTCTGTTAAAGTACAAGGAGAGACTCTTTTTAATCCATAATCAGTTATATCTTCTTCCATGGCTTTTATAACAGTTGACTGATTAATAACAAAATTTGATTGTATCGCATTTTTATTATCTTCATCTCTTACTTGAACAAGTAACGAGAAAAGCAATAACATAACTATAGATATAATACAAATACTAACTAATATTTCTGTAATTGTCATACCTTTATTATCCATATTATACCTCCATTGAAGAATGCATTACTTCATACGTTCCATCTTGATATACTTTTTTATATTTTACAATCATTCTTCTTTTATCATTTAGTTTACCTAAATGTTTTATATAATCAATACTAGTTGCATCAAATTCTAACCAGTCTTTTTTAGTTCCATTATTAACTAGTTCACTAGGAGTTAAGAAATAAATCTTTTCTACTTCAAATGCATCTCTTAATTGACTTAATCTATTTCCAGAATTATTACCAGTTATATCACATATATAAGAATAATTTTTATTATTTTCAAAATTTTTCTTTTTACATGCTGAAGAAGTAATAAATGTATTTATATCACCATATTCACGAGTAATTATGTCTTTTGTATAATATGTTTTATAAATCATCTCCGTTGTATCAAATACATTTCTTTCTCTAGATTTTCTAAGAATATAAGAATATGTTCCAAAAAGCATAAGCAAAGTAAAAGAAAGTACACTTACTACAACAAGTGTTTCCATAAAAACAAAACCATTTTTTTTCATTCTTTCTTCACCCCATCCGTTATTATATAAGGGTTGCTTTTTAACCCAGATCCTCCAGAAACATATGTGTCATTGTTTGTTGTATTAATACCTAGTTTTAACATAAGTCTAAAGTTATATGCAGAACCTGTAAGTGATGCTAAATCAGAATCCATATTTTCTGCAGTATCAACTACTTTATCTTTAACGTCATGAGTATATGGAACTGCTGATGCATAAGAGCAATAATCAATATATTCTTCGTTAGATGCCGTATCCCATACTTTATTTATATATCCAAACGTATTATCGTTTTTATAAGCAACTTTTCCAGAAAAAAATATACCATTACAATAATCTTTTATTATATTACCTTTTTTGGAGTTTTCTAAAGTAAAGTTATACATACGATAATTATAATAAGTATTTGCTTTATAATTACCTGAATCTGCATCAACTTTAATTATATAACTTGCATCAACACCAAAAATCGAATTTTTTATTTCATCTTCTAAATCATCATTATTTCTAATTTTAGCAAGTTTTGTTGATGTAGGAAGCCCCATTTCAAACGCATTATAGTTTTTAAATTGAATTGACTGTTGATACATATTTTCATTGTTATTATCTTTCATAGAAGTCATTTCATTTATCATATCAATTGAAAGTGTATGATATTTTCTGATTTTATCTACACCAGATTTGAAGAAAATATCGTATTTAGCTGCATCAATATCACTTATAAAATAATATGTTTTGTTATTGCCAGACTCTTCTATATCTGCAACTATCCATTTAGCAGTTTGATTTAAGATACTTTCAGTCGCTTGATTTATATCAAATTCAGGATCATTTGAATCAGAATGTTCACCAATTACCGGGTCATCCATAAATTGAACAAAATCACCCACTTTTAAATCACTTATTTTTGTATTATTAATTTTCATTAAATTTTCCCAAGCTTTTTCATCTATTTTTTGAAGTAATATTTGATTATGTAAATATGTTAATATTAAAGCTAAAAATAGTGTTAAAAAAACTAAAAATATTGAATATAAAATGCTAGTAGCAATAAAACCATTTCTCTTCATATAACCAACCTATTCTATATTTAATTATAAAACATATATAATGTATTTTCAATTGTTTTTAAAAAAGAAAAAAGTATCATTTTAAAGTGATACTTTTATGGAGTTAGGATAATACGATAAGACATTCCTGCGTATGCAATACCTGTATAAGATTCAAAGTAGAATACTCCACTTATATTTCCATATCCACTTTGTCCACCTCGAACAAACCACGGATTTGAAGAATAAGCGAAAATAGCCAAATCAGAATACCATGTTGAATGATAATAAAAATCACTGTTTGTACTATCATAATAATTTTGAAATGGACTCATCTCGCCTGTTGCATCTCCTAGTATTCTATTATCAAAAGATAATGAATTAGAATTATTTCTATAAATGTCAAAATATTTTGAATTATACTTATCATATTCAGTTTGAGTAAAACCACTTGTTCCAAAAGAATTTTCAATTAAACCTGCAACATATTCGCTTCCACCTCCACGCATATCATAAATTCCACTTATATTTCCTGTTGTACTTGCTAAATATCCTGTTTCCGTATTATATTTAAGCGTATATTCACTTGTATTACCTCTTGTACTATTATAAGTCTGTTGAGTTGTGTTTGATGTTGCTGAATACCCTGTTTTAAAATCAGTATTGTTATTTAAGTTTATTTCTCTATTAACCCCATATTTTGAATGTGATAAATATGCTACTGCTCCCCATTCTGTATTTTTCATCATATGTGAATCTAAATTTCTTTGATAGTTATATGAATTCAAAAATGCATTGTATACATTAATATTTTTCCACATATACTGATCCGATTTTATAATTATTTTACTTATATCATTTGTGTTTACTTGGGCAGTTGCTACACTTGTTGCACCTCTATATCCTGTTTCATACTTTCCTACCCAAAATCCATTTACTCCCATACTTATAAATGCTGGATGTGTCATATATTCTCCATTATTACAGTTTCCACTTTCACCACTTATCATTGGAGTCTTACATGATACACCTTCTACATCAGTTGTATCTATTTCATCAAAAACTATATCTATTTCATGTACACCTTTACTTGGAAAATCCACATTCCATAATTTATATTTATATTTTGGTATCCAAACGAAATATGATTCTATATCACTTTCTTGTATTATATCTCCTACTTTATAGTTTGCACCATCTTCAAGTATTACTGCATTTGCCCAACGTTTGTCACAGTAGTTATACCAATTTTCAGAAGTATCTGCATATGTAACTGTTCCATCCCCGTCTATTATTACTGGAACTAAACCTTCACCTAATTTAGGCGTGCTTACATTTTTACATGATGTTTCACTTATATTTTTATTATATAGTTCTTCTATTGCACTTTGTACATTACTTGCTTTTAAACCTGATTTTCCGTTACTGAATGAAACTTCTTTTGCTTTTATTAATTCAGCTGCATAAGCAACTCCTAAGAAAAGAACTAAGATAATCAAACATATATTTATTATTTTCAATTTTTTCATAATTTTCTCCTTTCTATGGAGTTAATATAATGCGAAAACCATCATCATTGTAAACATTACCAGTATATCTATGAAAAAAATAAAGGCCGCCATATGATCCAACATTTATATTTCCACCTCTATAAAACCAAGGGCCTCCAGAACTTACAAAATATGCAACTTCAGAATACCAACTTGAAAAATAGTTGTTAAATGGTCCCACCTCACTAGTTGCATCTCCTAGTATTCTATTTTGATATGTATTATCCCCAGAAGACGTACCATATATGTCAAAATACTTTTGATTATATTCTGCAATTGTTGTCGTATTAAATCCACTTAATCCAAGATTATCTGAAATATAGCCAGCAACATATTCCCAAGCTCCACCATTCATATCATATATTCCACTTATATTTCCTGTTGTACTTGCAAGGTATCCTATTTCAGTGTTATATGCAGAGTTGTATGTTGCACCATCTCCTGAAGTTCCTGGATATGTTTGTTGATTAGTTGATGGTAATGCTGAATATCCAGCCTTGTAACTTGAATTATTATTTATATTTATTTCTCTATTTATGCCATATTTAGAATGTGATAAATATGCCACTGCTCCCCATTCGGTATTTTTCATCATATGTGAATCTAAGTCACGATCATAATTATATGATGCCAAGAATGCATTGTATACTGTTATATTTCTCCAACTATATACATTTGGTTTTATTATTACTTTACTTGTATCATTTGCATTTATTTGAGCTGTTGCTGCACTTGTTGCTCCTTTATATCCTGTTTCAAACTTTCCTACCCAAAATCCATTTGTATTCATACTTATAAATGCTGGATGTGTCATATATTCTCCATTATTACAGTTTCCACTTTCTCCACTTGTCATTGGTGTTT
>CAKONX010000017.1 GCA_934098345.1 uncultured Bacilli bacterium | reverse complement strand
CGTACGGGATTTGAACCCATGAATGCATGCGTGAAAGGCATGTGTGTTAAACCACTTCACCAACGGGCCATGCAAATTGATAATACTATATTTTGTATAAATGTGTCAAGATAAAAATTAAATAAAGTTAAAAATATATATATTTTTGTATACGTGTTATAATATAAACAGAGGTGATAATATGCGTAAAGTTAAAAAGAAATTTATAAAATTTAATGATGTTTATTTAGAAATAACAAGACTAATATTAGCAACAATAGTTTTTGTTTCAAGCATATTATTATCTAAAAATATTATTAATCCAAAAAAAGAATATACGTTAGTTTTAAATGGAGAAAAAACTATAAATGTTTCTTTAAAAGGAGAATATAACGATCCTGGTTTTGAACTTTTTGAAAATGATAAAGAAGTAGACCTTAATAAAGTAAAAGTTACAGTTAAAAATGATGTTGATACAAGCAACTTGGGACAATATACTTATAGTTATGAAATAAGTTATGAAAATCAAGTGTTTAAAGAAAAAAGAATTGTTAATGTTGTTGATGATATACCTCCAGTTATAAAAACCGATATTGAAACTGTTGAAATGTATTCTTGTCAGTCTGAAGGAAAATTAAATTTAAACTTCACAGCTGAAGATAATTATGATGGAGTAATTACTTCTAAAGTGAATGAAAAAATCGAAGATGATAAAGTTATTTTAAGTGTAGTGGATTCTTCTGGAAATGAAACAAGGAAAGAAATATCTATTGTAAAACCAGAAGAACCTAGTCCAAAAATTGTCTTAAATGGAAGAGACATAGTATATGTAAAAAAAGGTGAAGAATATATTGAAGAAGGTGCATCTGCTTTTGATGGATGTGATAATAAAATAGATGAAGAAATAGTAAAAACTGGAGAAGTTGATACTAATATACCTGGTACATATGAAATGAAATATACAGTTACTAGGAATGAAAAAACTAGTACTATAACAAGAAATGTTATTGTTTATGATGGAGTGATTAATAATCCAATTGAAGCCAATCGTGATAAAGTAGTTTACTTAACATTTGATGATGGACCAGGAAGATATACTGAAGAACTTTTAGATATACTAAAAAAATATAATGTAAAAGCAACATTCTTTGTAACTAATCAATTTAAAAGTTATGTGCCTTTAATAAAAAGAGAACATGAAGAAGGACATACTATAGCAGTTCACACTTTAACACATAAATGGAGTGTTTATGACAGTGTGGAAACATATATAAAAGACTTTAATGATATGAACAATATTATAGAAGAATATACTGGTTCAAAAACAAATTTATTTAGATTTCCAGGAGGAAGTTCAAATACAATTAGTAAAGGACATTC
The DNA here is from genome assembly GCA_934098345.1 of uncultured Bacilli bacterium. Taxonomy (GTDB): domain Bacteria; phylum Bacillota_I; class Bacilli_A; order RF39; family UBA660; genus CAG-582. The sequence continues at coordinate 17,494 of CAKONX010000017.1, read as the reverse complement.
AAAAGGTGTTGTTTCAGCTATTGCAAATGAAATGACAAAAAGAGGATATGTATATTTTGACTGGAATGTAGACTCATGTGATGCAGCTGGTGCTAAATCAAATCAAATATACAAAAATGTTACAACTGGAATTGAAAAGAAAAAAGAATCAGTCGTGTTAATGCATGATATAAAAAGAAATACAATTGATGTAATTGAAGACATAATTGTATATGGATTAAATAATGGTTTTACTTTTGATACATTAAATGTGTCATCTCCAACTGTACACCATCATATAAATAATTGATTTTATTTGACATATATTTTATAATTGAGTTGTAAGGTGATGTAAATGGAAAGTAAAAAAGAAGTAAATAAAAATAATAAAGCATTTTTAACTAAAAAGGAAAAAGCAAATATTAGACAAACTGTTTTAGATGAAATAAATGATGAAGTTAGAACTAACTTATGTAATACAGTTATGGATGATATTAATGAAAGATTAAATGATGAATATAAAGAAAACCTTAAAGAAACTATTTCCAATGAATTAATTTCTGATATCAAAGAAAATATTAAAGCTGATGAAAAAAGAATGAATAGAAGAAAAAATTTCAAAATAGTAAGACTTTACATTTACATTCTTTTGCTTATTGCAGCATCTGTATTCTTGATTTATAAATTATATATAACTGGAAATTTAGATCTTACTAAAGATATTAAAGTTGAACCTAAAACAACTCAAACTACAGAGAAAGTAAAAGATTTAAAATATTACATGAATGAATATGGAAATATTTTAGATAATATAAAATTTGATAATGTTGAATTATTTAAAGGCAATTATGATATTTCTAAAATAGATGTAAAAGATAGACTTGCTATTGCCTATAATAACTTATCAAATGATGCAATTACTAAAGATGGAATGATTTATACAATTAAAGCAGAAGATTTATCAAATTCCTATTTAGAAGTATTTGGAACGTTAGATGGTTATAAAGAATCTGAATTTAATATTGGAACTTCTTCATTTGTTTATCAAACATCTACTAATAATTATATTTCTATTTCAGCAAATGATATTGTTAAAAATGATATTTTAACGGAGATAACTAATATCACTGAAGAAGGTGATGAATTATTTGTAACTGCTATAGTTGCTTATGTAAAAGATAATAAAATATATAATATAAATAATTTAGAAACAAGTGTTAAAGATTATATTCAAGGTGAATCTTTAAAAGATAGTGAATCAGTTTTAACAAAAACTACATTTAAATTTAAAAAGATAGAAAATAAATATTTTATAAATTCTATACTTAATAATTAATGATAACTTCGGTTATCTTTTTTTTACTTTTAAAAGTAATTTGAATTTTTATCGGTAAAGATATTAGTAGGAGGATGATTTTATGAATTATAAAAACGAACTATCTAGTATATTTATTGATAATGATTTATTTACATTTATGCTTAATGAATTAAAAAACAGACAAAACATTGATTTTTTCATTAATTTAGGAAGTGTTCTTTATTCGATAAGAAAAAAGTGTGGATTAAAACGAGCTTATAACTATATTCATTATAACATTAAAAATGATGTGAATTATGAAGATTTAGTTATAGCAAAAATGTTCTTTAATTTAATAAAAAAAGGAATGAAGATATCTTATAAAATTAGTATAGAATACTATAAAATATTATTTGAATTAAATAATGTCCATGATATTAATAAGTTAATTGATGAATGTATATATGATGGTTTAACTTTAGATGATCTATGGGATAGAGTGCAATTATTAAAAAATCAAGGTTAGTTTACATAACTAAAATGTAAATAAGTACGAATTCGTTGTTGCTTATGTTATAATGATAGTATATAAGGTGATGTTATGGAATTTATAGAACTTAAAAATGTTTTTAAAGTATATAAAAATGGTGTTACGGCTTTAGCTGATGTAAGTCTATCAATAAGTGCTGGAGAATTCGTATTTATAATTGGTGAATCTGGATCAGGTAAATCAACGTTAACTAAACTTTTATATAGAGAAGAAAAACCAAATAAGGGTAGTGTATTTGTTGGAGGAGTAAATGTTTCTAGTTTAAGAAATAGTAATGTTTATAAACTTAGAAGAAAAATTGGTGTAGTATTCCAAGATTTTAAATTGCTTCCAAAGTTAACTGTTTATGAAAACGTTGCTTATCCCCTTGAAAGCTATGGTATGGATAAGAACGAAATTAAAGATAAAGTTTTAAAAGCTATTGAAAGAGTTGGATTAAAAAATAAACTTAGAAGTTATCCAAATCAATTATCAGGTGGAGAACAACAAAGAGTATGTATTGCAAGAGCAATAGTTAATGAACCAAAATTAATTATATGTGATGAACCTACTGGGGATTTAGACCCTAAGATGAGTAAAGAAATCATGGATGTAATAAATAAAATTAATAAGGATTTAGGCTCCACTATCATTATGGCAACACATGATAAAGAAATTGTAAATAGAATGAAAAAAAGAGTTATTGCAATTCACAATGGTGTTTTAGTTTCTGATAAGAAGAAAGGAAGTTATATAGAAGATGAGAATATTTAGAATATTAGGAAAAAGTATAAGTAATGCATTCAAAAGTATTGTTAGAAACTTCTCATTAAGTTTAGCTTCTATTTCTTGTACAGCAATTACTTTAATGCTTGTAGCTATTGCACTTTTAACAACATATAATGTTAATTCAATGACTGAAAATATTGAAGGGTCACTTACTATAATTGCTTTTATAGACAATAGTGCAACTGATGAAGAAATTGAAGATATTAAAACTAAAGTTAATGCAATAGATAATATAGATGAAAGTAAAACAATTTATCGTAGTAAAGATGAAATAAAAAATGATTTACTTCAAGATGAAAAAATAAAAGATACACTTGAAGCTTTAGATACTAATCCATTAAGTTCAACATTAGTATTAAGTGTAAAAAATGTAAGAAAAATAACGTCAACAGCAAATGAAGTTCAAGAAATAGAAAAAGTAACAAGAGTAAAATATGGAGAAACTGTAGTTAATAAAGTTTTAGATGTATTTGATGTTGCCAGAAATGCTTGTATAGTTGCTGTAATTGCTTTAGTAGTTGTAACACTTTTCTTAAATGAAAATACAATTAAAATAACAATTTTCTCGAGAAAAAATGAAATTGGTATTATGCGTTTAGTTGGAACAAGTAATACAGTTATTAAAATGCCTTTTATATTTGAAGGATTTATATTAGGGCTTATTGGTTCAATAATTCCAATACTTATAACAATATTTGGTTACACTTATCTTTATGATGTTTTAGGAGGTAAGATTTATACTGATTTATTACTTCTTGTTAAACCATCAACGATAATATATTCATCAAGTTTTGTACTTGCAATAATTGGTTCATTAGTTGGTGTATTTGGATCATTAAAAGCAGTAAGGAGATATTTGAAAATATGAGAAAAAGAGTATTTGTATTAATAATATCTATTCTTTTGCTTGTTCCATTTGTAAGTACAAGTGCAGCAAGTAAAGCCAGAACTTTAAGGGAACTTAGAGCAGAACTTGCATCTTGGAAAAAAGAGCAAGCTGCAAATGAATCTAAAAAGACGGCAACTAAAAATGAAATTAGCAGTGCTAAACAATCGGTTTCTAGCAAACAAACAGAAATAAGCAATAATCAACAAAAAATAGTGGATTCACAAGCTGAATCCGCAAGACTTGAAACCGAAATAGCAAATGGTAAAAGTGAACTTGAAAAAATAGTAAGTAATTATCAAGTCGCAAAAGGTGATAATGTTTATTTGGAATATGTATTTGATGCAACTAGTTATGAAGATTTAATTTATAGATATGCTATAATGGAGCAAGTTATGGATTATCAAGAAGGAAAAATTCAAGAGTGGAAAGATAAAATCGAAGAAAATATTCAATTAAAGATAGATCTAGAAAATAGAGAAGTTGAACTAAATGATCAAATAGATAGTTTATCTAAAGATATAAAGAATTTAAATAATAAACTAGCTGATTATTTAGATATTACAATGGATATAAAAGATGAAATATCATCTACCCAAGAATTAATTAATTACTATCAAAAAATTGGTTGTAAAGAAGATGAAGACTTGGAAAAATGTGTAAGTGTTAGAGGAGACACAGGATTCTTAAGACCTCTTAATAAAGGAAGAACAACTTCATACTTTGGATATAGAACACATCCAGTTACTGGTCAAAAAAATAAATTCCATTCAGGGTTTGATATTGGAGGAAATCCAGAAGGTACAAATGTCTATAGTGTTGCCAATGGAATGGTTTCTAAAATAATTAGAAAAGCAAGCTGTGGTGGAAATCAAGTATATGTACAACATTTAATAAATGGTAAACGATATACATCATGTTATATGCATTTATTAACTATCAATGTATCCGTTGGAGACAAAGTTACAAATCAAACTATAGTTGGAACCGTTGGTGGAGGAAAAGGAACACCTTGGGACTCTTGTTCAACTGGAGCTCACTTGCATTTTGGACTAGGTACAGGTTGGTATGGAACAACTTATACATCATATGCAAAATGGGTAGCAAACTTAGTTGATCCAAAGAACTACTTAAAACTACCTGACTATGGAAAACGCTTTTATTCTAGAGTATTATAAGTATAATTATAAACATAAATATCATATTATTATTAGAACATAAGGAGAACATATGGAAAAGAAAGAAAATAATTTAAAAAGTATATTAATACTTTCTGCTATTATTTTAGCAGTTATATTAGTTTTAGTATTTTTTAAAAATACACCTATTTGGAATATAGTAGTTTTACTATTAATGTTAAGTTTACTTATATTTGTTCATGAGGGTGGACATTTTATTGCAGCAAAAAAGTGTGGAGTTCATGTTTATGAATTTGCTCTTGGCATGGGACCTAAAGTATTATCGTTTAAAAGAAAAAATGATCCAACAGAATATACTTTAAGAGCTCTTCCAATTGGTGGATTCTGTGCAATGGCCGGAGAAGAAGGTGAAGATGATGAATCTTTAGATAAAGATAAATTCATGTGTAATAAATCTAAAATAAAAAGAATAATTATTCTTGTTGCTGGAGTTACAATGAACTTTATTACAGCGATTGTTCTTTTATTTATAATTGGTTTATCTTTTGGTTCAACTGAGCAAAAAAGTATAATTGGTCGAGTTGAAACCGGTAGTCCTGCAGATGTAGCTGGATTAAAAGTAAATGATAAAATAATTGAATGTAATGGCTATAAGATTAGTACTTGGGATAAATTAACTATTGTTACTAATTTAAAAAATAAAAATAATTATTATGAATATAAAGTAGAACACGAAGATGGAACTGTAGATACTTATAAAATAACACCTGATGAGTATGTTGTAATTGGCAGTGAAACAATAAAATTAGATGAAAATAACAAATTAGAAGATGTTTTAAAAAAATATAATAAAAAAGAAAGTGAAGTTACAGTATCTAAGTTAGTTGGTATTGGTGCTCCAAGTGAAATTAAAAAAGATTTCTTATCTGCTTTAAAATATGCATTTTCAAAATTTGGTAGTATTGTATCAACTATGTTATTAATACTTGGTTCTTTATTTACTGGTAAACTTGGACTTTCTGCTTTATCTGGTCCAGTAGGAATGTATTCAGTAGTTGGAACAGTTGCATCTTTAGGATTTGCGAATTTAATATATTTAACTGCTTATTTATCAATAAATTTAGGAGTATTAAATATTCTTCCATTCCCAGCATTTGATGGTGGAAGAGTGCTTTTTGTACTAATAGAAGCTATAACACGTAAAAAAGTAGACCCTAAAATAGAAGGATATTTCCATTCAATAGGTTTTATATTAATAATGTTACTTATGATTTATATAACATTCCAAGATGTATTAAGATTATTCTAATACATCTTTTTTCTTGTTATGATATCTTTTTTGTGTTAATATTATTGATATAGAATAAGGTGAGGGTGTATGAGTACTTTTGAAAGTTTTATTATGAGTGATGCTTTTTTCCCAGTACTAATTTGTTTACTTATATTACTTGTTGGAGTTTTTATTTTTGTACTTATATATAGTAAAAAAAATGTTCGAGTAAGTAGAAAAGACGTTTATAATAATGATGATATTAATTCAGAAGATACAATTAAACTTATAAAAGAAGATTCTGAACCCTTAACAGAAGTGTTTGAAATAACTGATGATGAATTTGAAAAAGTAATAAATGAAGATGAAGATAATATAGAACTTCCTAAAATGGTTGTTAAAGAAGAAAATAAGGTAGAAAAAAAGACTAAAATTGAAGAGACTCCAAATGACTTATTTGATACAAGAGTTATTCTTAATAAAGATGAAGCTGAAGATATAAAAGAAGCAAGTGGAAAGAATATTTTTGATGACATTTCTGATTTTCCTGACTTTTCTTCTATAGAAGAACAAACTAAAAAAGAGGAACACAAGAATACTAAAATAGAAGATGATATAATTGAAGCTGCCAATAAATATATTGAGTCAATTATGTCAGGTAAATAAGTTTACTTTACATTTATAAGACACATTTTGTTGTCTTTTTTTTTTATTTATGCTAAATTTTATTAAGGTGATACTTTATGGCAACAGCAAAAAAATATGATGCTTCATCAATAAAAATCCTTGAAGGTTTGGAAGCAGTAAGAAAAAGACCTGGTATGTATATTGGTTCAACAGATAAAAGAGGTTTACATCATTTAGCATGGGAAATAATTGATAACTGTATTGATGAAATAATTAATGGGTATGGTAACTGTGTTAAAATTCGTTTAAATGGTGATGGTTCAATAACAATTGCCGATAACGGTCGTGGAGTTCCGATTGGAATGCATGAAAGTGGTAAATCAACTCCAGAAGTTATTTATACAGTATTACATGCTGGTGGAAAATTTGAAGAAGGTAACTACAAGGTTTCTGGTGGTTTACACGGAGTAGGTGCCAGCGTTGTTAATGCTTTATCTACGTGGATGGATGTAACTATTTATACAGATGGAATAATTTCAAATATTCGTTTTAAAAATGGTGGAGAAGTTGCAAGTCCACTTAAAAAAATTGGTGAATCTAAAAAAACTGGAACATGTGTAACTTTTATGCCTGATTATGAAATTTTTAAAAATTGTCAATTTTCATTTTCAACTATATGTGAAAGAATGCAAGAAAGTGCTTTTCTATTACCAAGTTTAACTGTTGAACTTGAAAATGTTGTTGATAATAAAAAGGTAACTTATCATTATGAAAATGGATTATCATCATTTGTAGAATTTATGAATGAAGATAAAAAGACTTTAAATAATATAGTTCCAATTCATGGAGTAAAAAATCATATTGAAGTTGATATTGCTTTACAATATACAGATTCTTATAACGAACAAATTGTATCATTTGTAAATAATGTAAAAACTACTGATGGTGGTTCCCATGAAGTTGGATTTAAAACAGGTTTAACAAAAGTATTTAATGATTATGCAAGAAGCAATGGAATATTAAAAGCAAAGGATTCCAATTTTGATGGAAGTGATGCTAGAGAAGGTTTAACTGCTGTTATTAATTTAAAAATACCTGAAAATCTATTACAATTTGAAGGTCAAACAAAAGGTAAACTTGGAACTCCAGAAGCTCGTCCTGCAGTTGAACAAATCGTGTATGATTCTTTAAAATTTTACTTAGAAGAAAATAAAAGTGAAGCAACAGTAATTGTTGATAAAATGAGTAAAAGTAAATATGCAAGAGAAGCTGCAAGAAAAGCAAGAGAAGATGCTCGTGCTGGTAAAAGTAAAAGAGATGAAAAAAGAAGCTTATCGGATAAATTAACTCCACCTCAAACAAGAAATCCTAAAATAAATGAATTATTTATTGTAGAAGGTCAATCCGCCGGTGGAACTGCAAAATCTAGTCGAGATAGAAAATATCAAGGGGTACTTCCACTTAGAGGAAAAGTTTTAAATACTGAAAAAGCAAGTGTTGCTGATGCATTTAAAAATGAAGAAATAAATACATTAATTCATTGTATAGGTGCAGGATGTGGAGCAGATTTTGATGTTAAAGATATAAATTATGATAAAGTTATTATCATGACTGATGCCGATGATGATGGGGCTCATATTCAATGTCTTTTACTAACATTCTTCTATAAATTCATGAGACCTTTAATAGAAGAAGGACATTTATATATTGCAATGCCACCGTTATTTAAAGTAGAAGAAGGTAAAAAAGAAACTTATCTTTATACAAACGAAGAATTTAAAGAATATGTTCAAGATAAAGACAATTCAACATATCGCGTTCAAAGATATAAAGGATTAGGTGAGATGGATGATGAACCATTAAGAATAACTACAATGGATCCAAAGACAAGAAACTTAATTAAAGTTACCATAAGTGATGCAGCTATGGCCGAAAAGAGAGTATCAGTTCTTATGGGAGATGCCGTTGAACCAAGAAAAGAATGGATTAATGAAAACGTTGACTTCTCACTTGAAGATGATTTTAAAATATAAGGTAGACAAAACTACCTTTTTTATTTTATAATACGTGCAAAGTTGGTGATACTATGTATTTATATCGTGCAGTAAATGACTGGGATATTTATTTTAATATGATTAATAATGGATTTGTATCAAAAGAAATAATTGATGATTTTTTTAAAAATTCTGATAATATGGATTTAGAAAATAAATTTGCTTTAATTGAAAAACATCAAAAAGAAATTTTAAAGATAGCAGGATTTTATCAAGAATATGTAAATAGTTTATTTTCATCAATTGAAAATAAAAAATGGAGTTTGATTCAATTAATTTCATCAGCAAACTCACATGTTTTAAAAGGAAGTTCAGTTAATTATAACTGGATATCATTTTCTAAAGATATTTTTTCTATTGAAAAATATTACTTAGAACAAAAAAATTATAATTATATAACTATAATTGAAAGTTCAAATGAAACATTTGAAGAGCATAATGGTGATTATTTAATTAAAGCTGATTATAGTACTATTGCTAATATGCAAGAAAATGAATATTTAATGACTCAAATGGGAGAAAAAATTGATGAAAACTCAAGACTTGCAGCATATGGTATAAATTCTAAAGAAGTATGTTTTTATGGACATGTTCCACAAGATAGAATAGTTGCAATTTTAAGAGCTTTAGAAGCAGATATGATATTTAGAGGAATAATAAGTCTTAGAGAAATTCTTTCATTAAGTAACTTTGAACGTTTAAACCTACTAATGAACATTACTAGTTATTTAAAAACAATATATCAAAATGATGAATTAGCTCTATACATTATTAATGAACATTATATAAATAATAGGTCAATATTGTCTATTTCAGAAGGATGCCAAGACATTGAAAAATTTAATCAAACTTTCTTTTCAATTATTGATTCTATTCGTTCAATTATAGGTAACAAGAATCAAGTACAAAAACTTAAATTATGTAATTATCAATAGAATTCTCTGATAATAAGAAAAGTCTTTTTTATGTAAAATTATTATAAAGAGCATAATTGCGATGTAAAAAAATAATAGTTATAGTGTATAATAAAACTAGAATGGTGTGTGTAAAATAATGAAAAGAAAGAATGCATTAATAATTGCAATTTTGATAATGGCAATTGGTTTTGCAGCAATTAGTACAACGTTAATAATAAATGTGAATACTAAGGTAAGTGAAAATGCAGCTGACTTTTCTGTAATATTTACAAAAGCAAAGCTGGATGGTGAAGATGTTTATGCAAACGTAATAAGTCAAGACAAGAAAACAATTACATTTGAAACAAAAGATTTAAAGTTTGTTAATGATAGTTCAGTACTTACATATGAAGTAACAAATAACTCAGCAAATTATGATGCAGAGGTAAGTGTTAATTGTAAAATAAAAGATGAAGGTTCTGCTAAATATACCAGTATAAAAAATGTATTTGATGGAAATGCAACAAAAGTATTAGCAAAAGAAACATTAAATGGAACATTAACAGTAACATTAGAAAAATCCGCAACAGAAGAAGTAAGAGAAAAATATGTTTGTGTTTTAACATTTAATGCATTAGAAAGAGATACATTAGGAGAAAATTATTCTGGTCCAACAGAATGGACATTTAATTATACAGGAAGTGAACAAACATTTGCAGTTCCTATAAGTGGAATGTATAAGATAGAAATGTGGGGAGCTGAAGGCTACGATAATCCAGCTTATAATTACTCATCAGGGAAAGGCTCATACACAAAAGGTAATATTGAGTTGAATAAAAATGAAAATATTTATTTTTATATTGGGGGAGTGGGAATAAATGGAACAATAAATCGACCTTATGGGACATATGCATTTAATGGAGCATCTGGAGGTAACTATACGTGTTACTCATATCATAATCATAACTCTGCTTATAATGAATACGGAGGTGGAGCCACGGATATTAGATTAAAAAATGGAAATTGGAATGATTTTGAATCTTTAAAATCAAGAATAATGGTGGCAGCAGGAGGATCAGCAACCTCTGCTTATTATAATGGGACTCCAGGTGGAGGAATATTAGGCTACGACGGCAATTCGACAACTGGTGCAACTCAAACAAGTGGTGGCGGACCTTCTCAAGGTGGATTTGGATTTGGTGGAATACCGACATATAATGATCTATGTGGCGATAGTGAAGCTCAAGGAGCAGGAAGTGGATATTATGGTGGGGGTGCAACAACAAAAACAGGAGAGAACATACCAACATCATCTAGTGGAGCTTCATCATTCATATCTGGACATAATGGCTGTGATGCCATAAGTGAAGAATCTGAAAGCAATAACATAATTCATACAGGTCAATCTGTTCATTATTCTGGATATAAATTTACTGATACAATAATGATAGATGGAGCTGGTTGTTTGTGGACAAATAAAAAAACTACTCAATGTGATGGTATGCCATCACATGATGGAAAAAGCATAATACAAGGTAACACAGGTAATGGTTATGCACGTATTACTTTAATACAATAATTACTTCATCAATGATGAAGTTTTTTTAATTTTATTGATTACATAAACGTATTATGTTAAAATTTATGTGTTAGAGGTGAAGTAATGGATAAAACAACTCTATTTGAAATTGATGAGATAACAAACGCATTAATTGAAACTACTTTAGATGAAATATACGATGCATTAAAAGAAAAAGGATATAATCCAGTAAGTCAAATCGTTGGATACTTAGTGTCTGGAGATCCTGGATATATAACAAACTACAAAAATGCTCGTAATAAAATTCTTAATCTAGATCGTGGAAAAATTCTTGAAATAATGGTTAGAAATTACTTGGAGAATTAATGCGTACTTTAGGAATGGACTTAGGAACTAAGACCTTAGGTCTTGCACTTTCAGACAAACTTGGTATAATTGCTAATCCATATAAAACATTAAGATATAATGATATTGATGAATTAGTGAGTGAAGTAACATCTTTAATTGATGAACTAAAAGTGGAAGATTTAGTTTTAGGTTACCCAAAAAACATGAATAATACTTTAGGAGAAGCTGTCGAAAGAACACTTACTTTTAAAGAAAAACTAGAAGCTTCTGTTAATAAAACTGTTAATTTAGTAGATGAAAGACTAAGTACTGTAGAAGCAGAACGAGCACTTATTGGTGCTGATATGAGTAGAAAAAATAGAAAAGAAGTTATTGATTCAGTTGCAGCAAGTATTATACTTGATACTTATTTAAAAAGAATAGGAAGTGGAAGATAATGTTAGACAATGGAAAAATAGTTATAAAAAATGATAAAGGTGAAGAACTTGTATGCGATGTTCTTTTTACATTTGATTCAGATGAAACAAATAAAAGCTATATAGCATATACAGATAACTCTAAAGATGAAAGTGGAAATACAAAAGTATATGCAAGTACTTATGATAAAGAAGGTGAAGATTTATCTTTAAAACCATTAACAACTGAAAAAGAATGGAAAATAATAGATAATATTTTAGCAAGTGTTCTAGATATGGTTAAAGAAAAACAAGATGAGTTTAATGATGAGGAAGAAAATCATGACTAGTGATGTAGATAAAATAAGCAAAAAAATAAAGAAAATAGTTTTAATAATTGGTCTTATTTTTATAGGTATTGTATTAATATTTGGTGGTGTAGTATTTGTTACAATGATGCCAGTTAATTCTAAGTCAACTGAAGAAATTACATTTGTAATTGAACCAGGAAATGGAAAAAATAAAATAATAAATGATTTAGAAAAGAGTGGATTAATTAAAAATGCATTCTTAACAAAAGTTCTTGTAAAAACAAGCTATAGTAAAGGATTTTTAGCTGGAACTTATAAATTAAGTAAAAGTATGCCGCTTACAACAATTTTAGATAATATTTCTACAGGTAAAGGTGTAGAAAAAAATGAAATAGCAATAACTTTCATTGAAGGAAAAAGATTTACAGATTATGTTGATCAGTTAAATAAAAATTTAGGTTTTGATAAAGATGAGATTATTAAAACTTGTGCAGATAAAGAATATTTAAAATCTTTAATAGATAAATATTGGTTTTTAACTGAAGATATACTAAAAGATGGTGTATATTATCCTCTTGAAGGATACTTATTTCCAGATACTTATTTTATAAAAAAAGATGCTACTATTAAAGAAGTAATTGAAACACTTTTAAATGGCATGAATACAAAATTAGAAAAATATAAAGAATATGTTGAAACTAATGGAATGGATATTAATAGTTTACTTACACTTGCAAGTGTGATAGAATTAGAAGCATCCGATTCAAATGACCGAAAAATGATTTCGGGAGTATTTCAAAATAGAATGAAAAGTAATATGTCTATTGGAAGTGATGTAACAACTTATTATGCAGTAAAAAAAGAACTTGGAACATCACTCACAATAAGTGATATAAATTCTTGCAATGCATATAATACTAGGGGAAATTGTACTAATGGAATTCCTGTTGGCCCAATATGTAACCCATCTATTATGTCAATAGATTCTGCAATATATCCAGAAAATAACGATTACTTATATTTTGTTGCTGATGGAAGCGGAAAAGTTTATTACAGTAAAACTGAAAGTGAGCATATAAATACTGTTAATGAACTTAAAAGTAAAGGCCTATGGTCTTAAAGAGGTGTGAAAAAAATGAATGATGTTATAAAGGAAATGGAAAGATATGCCGAGGCAAACAATGTGCCTATAATTGAGCGTGATTCCATAAAATTTATACAAAAATATATTAAACTTAATAATGTTAAAAAAATTCTTGAATTAGGTACTGCTATTGGGTACTCAGCAATACTTATGGCAAGCGTAGATGAAAATGTTGAAGTAACTACTATCGAAAGAGATGACAAACGTTATAGAGAAGCAGTTAAAAACGTTAACAAAACCGGTATGGATAAAAGAATTGAAATAGTATTTAATGATGCTTTAGATGTAAATCTAGTTGATCATGAATATGATTTGATATTTATTGATGCTGCTAAAGGACAATATATTAAATTCTTTGAAAAGTTCCAAAACTATTTGTCTAAAGGCGGAGTAATCATTACTGATAATTTAAAATTTCATGGACTAGTTGCTGAAAAAGAAAAAATAGAATCAAAAAATGTATTAGGTTTAGTAAATAAAATAGAAAAATATATAGAATTCCTACGTACTAATGATGAGTTTGTTACAAAATTTTATGATATAGGTGACGGATTATCAGTTAGTTTTAGAAAGTCTGATGAAAATGTCAAAAATATTGATTAATATTAATGAATTAAGTGAAATAGAAAAATATAGGAGAATTGGAATTTCCAATTTTCTTTTTGCTGTTAAAGATTATTCAATTGGATATGAGGTTTTTGATTTAAATGATATTCCAGATGATGCATATGTTTATTTAAATAGAGTAATGGATACTGATGCAATAGATTCATTAAAGGAAAGAATAGATGAATTCAAAAGATTCAAAGGTATAATATTTGAAGATGTTGGAGTATTTAATGTATTTAAATCAACTGGTATTCCACTTATTTGGAATCAAGTTCATTTTGCTGTTAATTATAATTCAATTAATTTTCATTTAAAAAATGGATGTACAAGCGCTGTTATATCTAATGAAATTACAGAAACTGAAATAGATGAAATTATTAATAATTCAATTAAACCATTAATATTACCCGTGTTAGCTAAAAACAATATTATGTATTCAAGAAGAACACTTTTAACTAACTTCAATAAATATAATGATTTAGATGAAAAAAAAGAAGCAATTTTAAATGAAAAAATAACAAATAATAAATTTTTAGCAAAAGAAACTGAATATGGTACATTTATATTTAATAATGAATATTTTAACTATACAAAATTAATGCCTAAATACGAAGATAAAGTTTTATTCTTTTTAGTTTTGAATTTGGATTTAAGCGTTGAAGAAATAAATGATATTCTTAATGGTAAAAAATTTGGTAATGATGGCTTCTTAAATAAGAAAACTGTATTTAAATTGGAGGACTACAAATAATGGAAAATATTGAATTACTTGCTCCAGCAGGATCATTAGAAAAAATAAAATATGCATTTATGTATGGTGCAGATGCTGTATATTTTGGATATAAAGATTATTCATTAAGAGCAAATGCTAAAAATTTAAGTCGTGAAGAAATTAAAGAAGCTGTTTTATATGCTCATAATCTTGGTAAAAAAGTATATGTTACTGTTAATATAGTTTTTCATAATGAAGATTTTAAAGGTTTAATTGACTATTTAAAATATTTAAGTGAAGTTCATGTTGATGCTATTATTACAAGTGATGTTGCTGTAATGAATATTATTAATGAAGAAAAAATAGATTTATGTATACATATTTCTACTCAAGCATCTATTTTAAATTATGAAGCTGCTAAGTTTTATAAAAGTTTAGGAGCAACGAGAGTAGTTTTGGCTCGTGAAGCAAGTAGAGAAGATGTAAAGAGAATAAAAGATGAAACTGGTCTTGAAATTGAATGTTTTATTCATGGAGCGATGTGTACAAGTATAAGTGGTAGATGCGTCCTTTCAAATTATTGTACAAATAGGGATTCTAATAGAGGTGGATGTGCTCAAATATGTCGCTGGACTTTTGATTATGAAGATGATGGAAAACTTATAACTGATAAACCATTTTCAATGACTCCAAAAGATTTAAATATGGTTCCTTTCATTAAAGATATGATGGATGTTGGTGTTAACTCATTTAAAATAGAAGGAAGAATGCGTAGTATTTATTATGTTTCAACTGTAATACTTATTTATAGAAGATTAATAGATAAAATTTTAAGTAATACATTAACAGAAGAATATCAAAGATATGCATTAAATATTTTAAATCGAGTTGCTAATCGTGAATCAACTCCACAATTTTTTGATAAGTTACCTGGAGTAGAAGAACAATACTATTTAGGTAGAGATGAAGTTTCTAATCAAGATTTCTTAGGTTTAGTCATAGACTATAAAGATGGTATTGCAACTATTGAAGAAAGAAATTATTTTAAAATAGGAGATAATGTTCAATTCTTTGGAAGTGAAACTGAAACAACTAACTATAAAATAGAAGAAATATTTGATGAATTTGACAATCAAATAAATGAAGCAAACCATCCTCAAATGATTGTTAAATTGAAAGTCCCATTTGAACTTAAAAAATATGATATGATGCGTTTAAAAGTGTTTGACATTTAGCATCATTTGTAGTAATCTTATGAAAGTAGTTTTGATAAACAAAAATTATTAAAGAAGGGTGACTGATTATGTCAGAAAAAAAAGAAATTAAACTAACTGCTAATGGTTATTTAGAAGTTGAAAATGAATTAAACAAATTAAGAGAAGAAGATAGACCTAGAATAATTCAAGCTATAAAAGAAGCAAGAGCTCAAGGAGACTTATCTGAAAATGCCGACTACGATGCAGCAAGAAATGAACAAGCTCAAGTTGAAGCAAGAATTAAAGAGTTAGAATATATGATCGAGCATGCAATTATTATTGAAGATGCTCCTAAAGATGTTGTTGGACTAGGTTCAACTGTTGAAATAGAATATGTTGAAGATGGAGATACTGATGAATATAAAATAGTTGGTTCTATGGAAGCTGATCCATTTGAAAATAAAATCAGTGATGAATCACCAATTGGTGCTGCTTTATCTGGTAAGAAAGTTGGAGACATTGTTAAAGTACCAAGTCCAAACGGAGATTATGAAGTTAAAATTGTTAAGATATCTTAACAATTTTTTTATGTAGTTTTGTGTAAACTTTGTGTGTAAAATGTATACTATCAAATATTAAAGCCTATAAATTTTTATTGAAAACATATACTATAATAAATAGGAAAAGAAAAACAAAATATGAGTTAGAAGATAATGTAACTGTGGTTAAAGCAAAAACATACAGTTAATTAACAATGTTTTTGAAACAAACTTTGGTCTTGCAAGAAAATAATATAATGGACTTGATATTTGGTACTAGTTACGTATAGCTCATTCGGGCGTAGAAGACTATTGCATGGCTGCTAGTGATACCGGAGATTGGACTGGAGCAAGAGCTCGTGCTAGTCATGGTATCGTTCCTGTATTTAGAATTGGGTAAGAGATTGTAAAGCGTTGCAATCTTTTTTATTTTATCCTTTTTTCTTATTGTGAATAACTTTTAATTTTGATATAATAAGTGCATCAGTTAGGGGAATCTTATGGAACATTACTTTACTAATAATAGTAAGTTAAAAAGTGAATTTAGAAATGTATATCTACATATTTTTGAAGATAAGATAGAATTTATAAGTGATTTAGGTGTATTTTCTAAAGACAAAGTTGATTATGGATCAAAACTTTTAATAGAAACATTTTTAAAAGATAATGAAAATTATGAAAGTGTATTAGATTTAGGGTGCGGGTATGGAGTTATTGGACTCACCATCAAAAAATATAAAAGTATTTCTGTAACTCTTGCAGATGTTAATAAGCGAGCACTTCATTTAACAGAAATGAATGCTAAAAGATTAAAACTTGATGTTAACATTCTTGAATCTAATATATATGAAAATATAAATGATACTTTTGATGTTATTATAACTAATCCGCCTATTAGGGCAGGGAAATCTGTTATTACTGAATTCATCATGGGAGCTAGTAAACACTTAAATGAAGATGGAAGTCTTTATATAGTTATGCGTAAGGATCAAGGTGCTAAAAGCATGATGGAGACTATGAAAAGTATATATAATGTAAATATATTAGAAAAAAGTAAAGGTTTTTATATAATTAAAGCAAAACTTGTTGACAACTAAATAATTTACTGATAAAATTTTAAATTGGTGGCGAATACTCCTTTTTGCGTGTAGAAGCTAAAAAAATTACTATAGTATTGGGGTGAAATGATGGCATACAAAGTTCAAAAATTTGGTGACCATAGAGAAAGAAGATC
>CAKONX010000016.1 GCA_934098345.1 uncultured Bacilli bacterium | reverse complement strand
ACTTTTAAAATCATATTTAATTTTTTTATTATTATCTTTAATCTCTTTTATAATTTTAACTAAATAATCAATTGCAACCATCATTTGGGCTCCAACAGTTATTGAAGAACCAAATAAGACTATAATACTTTCATATTCAATAAATGTTCTAAGCCAAGTATTTAATAAGTCAATATGTATAAAACTCATTAAATTATATTTAAATATCGAAATCACACTTATAATTATAGCTAAACCTAAAACCCACATTTTAGCTCTACCCAACATACTAGATGCTGTTTTAGCTCCTCTAAATGCAGCAATAACATTAATAGATGCAATTATAAGTTCCATTAGTAAAACTATATAAAATGATTTATAATATGTTGCTATAACTAAAATAATTGCTATACCAAATAATTTATCTGCAATACAGTCAAGAATACTTCCAAGAAGTGTTGAAACATTAAATCTTCTAGCTAAAAATCCATCAAAGAAATCAGTAAGTAATATACATATTACAAATATAAGTATTTTTGAAGGACTAAATAGTTTCCAAACAACTGGAAGTAAAAATGTTGCTAATACACGTAAAAGTGTTAAGACATTTACTAATACTTTCATATATCCCCCTATTAACTATTCATAAGTTATAACATAATTATCATTTATTTTTATTTTATCTATTTTTTCATTATTAATTATTACTTCTAAATTATCATATTTATAAGTAATTAAATTATTCTCTTCTATTTTTATAGATTTGCTATTAAGTAAATATTTTTGAACATTTACTACGTTTAAATAAGTTAAATCAATATCACTAAATTCAGAATTCAATATTTCTTCATTATTTATAATTTCATATAATTGACTATCTTTTATAATAATTTTTTTAATATTATCAGCTGTTTCTAAATAACCTGTAATATTTTCTCCAATATCTAAATTTAATTTATAATCATTTATAGAAACTACTTCCTTTTTTATATTAGAAAGATCACTTATATAATCCCTATAGTTTTTAGATAAATTTTCTTCTACTTTAGTAGTTGTAGTTTTATCAAGTATTTCATCAGTTTTACTATGATTAGCTATAGATATAACTAATAAGAATACAAAAATAAAGATGAAATAAAATCCTAATTTTAAAACAATTCTAAAACCGGGAACCATTTTATAGTTTCTAATTATTACATCTAGGAAATTTTCTATTTCTACTTCTTCAGTATTTTTCTTTTTTTTCTTCATTACTAATCAACCTTTTTATTTATTAATTTATTTTTATCAAAACCATTAAAATATTCTTTAACACTCATTTCTTTTTTACCAGATGGTTTAATTCTAGTTATATGAACAATTCCATCACTTGCAGATACATCTATTGAATTTTTAGTAACACTTTTAATAATACCTATATCAGTTGTTTCACACTTTTCAACATTTACTTTACTTACTTTATATTCAACATCATCTATCATAATAAATGCATAAGGATTAGGAGCAAAAGCACGTACTTTATTTTTTATATTTTTAATTGTATCTGAAAAATCTATATGTTCATCTTCTCTTTTAGTAAGTCCAACATAAGTTGCTTCTTCATTATCTTGAGGTATATCAAAATTTTCACCTTCAAAGATTTTAGGTAAAGTATCGATTAATAGATTCGCGCCAAGTTCACTTAGTTTATTAGAAAGACTTAAAGAATTATCTTCTTCATCAATTTTTATACTTCTAGACATAATAATATTACCAGTATCTATTCCTTCATCCATATACATTAAAGTTACCCCAGTTTCTTCTTCTCCATTAAGTAAACAAGAAACTATTGGACTTGCCCCTCTATACTTTGGAAGTAAAGATGCATGAACATTAATACATCCATATTCAGGATAATCTAGAATTACTTTAGGAACAATATTACCATAAGCACAAGTAATGATGATATCTGGTTTTTTATTTAGAATATATTCATAGTCGTCTTTAAGTTTATTTGGTTTAAAAACTTCAATATCATGTTCATGAGCACAAAGCGCTACAGGAGATTCAGTTAATACTTTTTTTCTACCAACAAATGAATCTTTTTTTGTTACAACTAATACTACATTAGTATTTTCAATTAATTTTTCTAAAACAGGAACTGAAAAATTAGGAGTTCCCATAAATACCACACGTTTATCTTTCATATATTTCACCACTTATATTGTATCAAAATAGATACTTTTAAACAACAAAAAACAATAGACATACATTCTATTGTTTAAGGAGTTAATACTATACGGTAACCAGCGTAGCTGAACGTCCCTCCAGTGACCCTAGTGAAATAGAAAGCCCCAGACAGCACGCCAGCAGTGTAAAGCCCGCCTCGAGAGAACCAAGGGTTAGAAGAGTCCGCAAAGTGCGAATTGTCGCCATACCAGCTAGAGTGGTATCTTGAGTTATTGTCTCCGTCTAAGTATTGTTTAAATGGTCCCATCTCTCCGGTTGCATCTCCTAATATTCTGTATTGATAAGTACTAATTGTTGATGATGCATTGTAAACATCAAAATATTTACTATCATAATTTGCTAAAGTTGTTGTACTAAACCCACTTGATCCAGGTTTCCCTGTTATATATGAAGATACATATTCCCATGCGCCTCCACTCATATCATATACTCCACTTATATTACCACTTGTGCTTGCAAGATAACCAATATCTGTATTATATGCAGAATTGTATGTTGTTCCATCTCCATTTGTCCCAGGATATGTTTGTTGATTCGTTGATGGCAATGCTGAATATCCTGTTTTATAGTTTGAATTATTATTGATATTAACTTCATAACCTAAACCATATTTGGAATGTGATAGATAAGAAACAGCTCCCCATTCAGTATTCTTCATCATATGTGAATCTAAATTACGTTTATAGTTATATGAATTTAAGAATGCATTATATACTGTTATATTTCTCCAAGAGTATGCATTTGGTTTTATTATTACTTTACTTGTATCATTTGAGTTTACTTGGGCAGTAGCGACACTTGTTGCACCTCTATATCCTGTTTCAAACTTTCCTACCCAGAAGCCATTTACTCCCAAGGATATAAATGCTGGTTGTGTCATATATTCTCCATTATCACAATTTCCAGACTCTCCACTTATCATTGGAGTTTTACATGATATTCCTTCTACATCTTCTGTATCTGTTTCATCAAATACTATTTCTATTTCATGAACACCTTCACTTGCTGTTCCAGTATTCCATAATTTATACTTATATTTTGGTATCCATACAAAGTATGATTGGATATCACTTTCTTGTATTATATCTCCTACTTTATAACTTGCACCATCTTCTAAAATTACTGCATTTGCCCATATTTTATCACAATAGTTATACCAACTCTTTGATGTATCTGCATATGTTACAGTTCCATCTCCGTCTATTGTTACTGGTATTAGTCCTTCACCTAATTTTGGTACACTTACATTTTTACATGATGTATCACTTATATTTTTATTATATAGTTCTGATATTGCATCTTGTACGTTATTTGCTTTTAATCCAGACATTCCATTACTGAATGAAACTTCTTTTGCTTTTATTAATTCAGCTGCATAAGCAACACTCAAGGAAAGAACTAACACAATTAAACATAGATTTATTATTTTTAATTTTTTCATAATAACTTCCTTCCTATGGACTTAGAACTATACGGTAACCACCTGAAGCGCTTGCACTTCCATAATTTCCGCAAAAATAGAATGAACTTGCAAGAACTCCATCACCGTTATTTCCACCTCGTCTAAACCAAGGCCATGAAGAATCAATAAAAATTGAAAGTCCACCATACCAACTTGTATGATATCTAGATTCATTATCTCCATCTAAATAACTTTTGAATGGTCCTATTTCTCCGGTTGCATCACCAAGTATTCTATATTGGTAAGTAGTTTGAGTTGATGATGCATTATATGTATCAAAATATTTACTATCATAATCTGCAATAGTCGTTGTTGTAAATCCACTTGAACCTAATTTTCCATTCATATATGAGGCAACATATTCCCAAGCTCCACCAGACATGTCATAAACACCACTTATATTTCCTGTCGTACTTGCTAAATATCCTGTTTCTGTATTATATGGTTTATTATAAGTATCTCCATTACCTGAAGTAGCTGGATATGTTTGTTGGTTTGTTGATGGTAATGCTGAATATCCTGTAATATTAGCCGAGTTATTATTTTTACTCAATTCATAGTCTTTTCCATACTTAGAATGAGATAAGTATACAGCCGCTCCCCATTCAGTGCTTTTCATTAAATGTGAATCTAAACCTCTTTGATAGTTATATGAATTTAAAAATGAATTATACACAGTTATATTTCTCCAACTATATACATTTGGTTTTATTATTACTTTGCTTGTATCATTTGCATTTACTTGAGCTGCTGTAGTGCTAGTTGCTCCTTTATATCCTGTTTCAAATTTTCCTACCCAAAATCCATTTGTGTTCATGCTTATAAATGCTGGGTGGGTCATATATTCTCCATTGTTACAATTTCCGCTTTCTCCACTTATCATTGGTGTTTTACATGATATTCCTTCTACATCAGTTGTATCATTTTCGTCAAATACAATTTCTATTTCATGTATTCCTTTACTTGGTGTGTCTACATTCCATAATTTATATTTATATTTTGGTATCCATACAAAGTAGCTTTGAATGTCACTTTCTTGTATTATATCTCCAATTTTGTAATTTGCACCTTCTTCAAGTATTACTGCATTTGCCCACCTTTTATCACAATAGTTATACCATTCTTTTGAGGTATCTGCATATGTTACAGTTCCATCAGAATCTATTGTAACTGGTATTAGTCCTTCACCTAATTTAGGTGCGTTTACATTTTTACATGATGTTTCACTTATATTTTTATTGTAAAGTTCTGATATTGCATCTTGTACATTATTTGCTTTTAATCCAGACATTCCATTACTGAATGAAACCTCTTTTGCTTTAATCAATTCAGCTGCATAAGCAACACTTATAAATACAGAAAAAACGACTAAAATAAATATTATTTTATTTTTCGTCATTATTTCATTACCTCTGCTAATTTATCTAAACATTCTTGTACATTTGAACATCCAATATTTGTATTTGAGTCATCATATGCTATATTTCTTGCTTTATATGCATTTAATGATCCATTTCCTAATGATACTCTTTCACTTGCATTTATTGTTAGTTTACATTTAAATGTTATTGTTTGTTCTTCCACTGAATTTTTGTTTAGTTTTACATTTACTTTTCCATTTTGTGTACTTGTTGCTTCTATTACAAAGTTTGTTGGTTCTAGACTTACTGTTATATAATCACTTTCTACTGCATCACATTCTACACTTACATTAGCATCGTAGTTTTTACTTGCATTTGTTACTTCAAAATCTAATACTGAAGTTTGTCCAATTGTTTTTAAGTCTGTTGTTGTATATGTTATTACTTTTCCATTTTCTCCTATTACTTCACTTGATTTATCTGTTCCATCTACTATTGCCTCTGAAAAATATATATCAAAGTCATCTATATTTTCTCCTATTTTTGTACTTCCATTTATTATCAATGTTGTACTTATTGCTGCAAATCCTATTGCCATTATTAATATTGCTATTCCAATTAATTTCTTTTTATTTTTCATATTTATTTCCTTTCTATATTATGGTGTTAATACTATACGATAGCCGTCTCGATTAACCGCTTCGCCAGTCATTCCGCCGATATAAAAAATTCCAGTCTGATTTCCATCAGAATTATTTCCACTTCTTAATGCCCAAGGATAAGCAGTAGAAACAAATACATTTATCTCACTATACCAACAATGTGCCATATTTGTATTATTGACGTTATAATACTGAAATGGTCCCATCTCACCTGTTGCATCTCCTAATATCATATTTTGATAGCTTGATGTAGTTGACGAGTCATTGTACATATCAAAATATTTATTGTCATATTCATTTCTTGTAGTCGTATTAAAGCCGCTTGATGATAAATAACTATTTACATGCGCTGCTAAATATTCCCATGCTCCACCTGACATATCATATATTCCACTTATATTTCCTGTTGTACTTGCTAAATAACCAATTTTTGTATTATAAGGTTTATTATATGAATCGCCATCTCCACTTGTTCCTGGATAAACTTGTTGGTTTGTTTCTAAATTTGCAGAATATCCAGTTTTATACGAAGAGTTATTATTTATATTTATTTTTCTATTTATTCCATATTTGGAATGAGATAGATATGCAACTGCTCCCCATTCAGTATTCTTCATTAAATGTGAATCTAAATTTCTTTGATAATTATATGATGCCAAAAATGCATTATATATATTTATACTTCTCCAACTATATACATTCGGCTTTATTATTACTTTGCTTGTATCATTTGCATTTACTTGAGCAGTTGCTACACTTGTTGCACCTCTATATCCTGTTTCATACTTTCCTACCCAAAATCCATTTGTATTCATACTTATAAATGCGGGATGTGTCATATACTCTCCATTATCACAGTTTCCACTTTCTCCACTTGTCATTGGAGTCTTACATGATATTCCTTCTACATCAATAGTATCTGTTTCGTCAAATACTATATCTATTTCATGAACTTTTTCAATTGGAGTATCCACATTCCATAATTTATATTTGTATTTTGGTATCCATACAAAATAGCTTTGAATATCCGCTTCACTTATTGTATCTCCTGCTTTGTAATTTGTTCCATCTTCAAGTATTACCGCATTGGCCCATATTTTATCACAATAGTTATACCAACTTTTTGAAGTATCTGCATATTTTACAGTTCCATCTGAATCTATTGTTACTGGAACAAGCCCTTCACCTAATTTTGGTGTGCTTACATTTTTACAAGATGAATTGTCTATTGTTTTATTGTATATTTCTTCTATCGCATCTTGTACATTATTTGCTTTTAAATTAGTTGCACCATTACTAAAACTAATATCCTTACTATTTATTAGTTCAGCTGCATAAGTAAAAGTAACCCCAAGCAAAAAAGATATAATCACCATTATATATTTCTTTTTCACAATTACACACACCCTTCTACGTTAATTATACAATAAAATATAAACATCATACAATTAAATATTATCTGATATGTAAATTTTTTTACAAAAAAAAGACACTTATGTGTCTTATGAAAATTGTTGTAATATTGACAAAACCAAAAGTATCATTACACCTGCGCCTGTACAAACTAACATACGCATTGTTTTGCTTTCCATTTTATCAAGTCTATTCTTATATCTAGCTTCTCTTGCTTTTTGTTGTAAAGCTGAAACTGTTCTTGAGAATGTTAATAATTGTTCTTGCTTTCTTTCTTGTTTACCTAAGCCTAAACGATAAAGAAGTCTCATCATTCTCATTGAATCTCTTACTGGATATTCTTTAGCAAACTCCATATAAGGATTAATACTTGAATCACCTGCATTTATCTTTTCAATCATTTCTCTTAATCCATCTTTAAATATATCTGGAGCATCTCCAACACTTTTACCTAAAGCAACTGGAACTGTATAATGTTGAATTAATATTTCCAAATTCTTTAAATAATAAGGTAATTGAGTATCTATTAAATGTAAATGTGATTTATAGTATTTTTTTAATTGCATATATGGAAGTTTAAACATTCCCATAATAATACCAAATATAGCAATTAAAGTAATATAATTAAATTTATTAATAAATAGAAAACCTACAAATAAACCTACAAGTAATGAATCTCTTAATCTATTATTAAAAAGTTTATCAATATCAATTGCATCACCATATTTAGCTTTAGCATAAAATTCAAAATCATCTTCTTGTAATTTTTTAAAGTATGTTGCATTATCATCAACAAACTTATTTATACTAAATCCACCAATATATTGCATAACGAAGATTATAATAATTGCAACTACTAATATTTCATAATACATAACTATTCAACCCCCGTATCTTCATTATAGAATTTCTCACCACTTATAATAAAGTAAGAGTTTATAAGGATAATAGCATGAAGTAATACTTGAACATACCATAAACTTAACATTGCTTTATAATTTTGTTTATCTAAAAGCATTTGAGTTAACATTACTAAGAAATATAGAGCAATACCAAATCCTAAGAATTTCTTATGACTTGTTTCACGATCCATTTTATCTCGGTAAACACCTTCAACTAATAAGTCTATATCAAGCATCATGTTCTCTAAAGACTCACCTGAATCTTTAGCACCTTCTTTTGTAATTTGAATAAATAATTGATGCATATTTTTAACCATATAATATGGATATTTTTGATTAAACCATTCAACTGCCTCATCAATTGTACCATTTTGGTAAGACATCTTTATCATATTCTCAACATCACTTTTAACAGGATCTTCAAGAATACCAGATGCAACTACTCCTTCAAGAGCTTTAACAAATGATTGAGTTGTATTAAATTCATTTATAACATTTGATGTGTAAACTTGAATCTCTTCAAATAAGAATTCTGAATATACACGATTATTTCTTAAATATGCAAGATATGGAATAAACATAATTGCAACTATTGCATAAAGTATAGCCATAGCCACACTATAGAAATATAAATATGCAATACCTGCTGCTCCTCCACCTATAAGAATTATTTGAGATAAATATTCTTTAGCTGTATATTCTTGTCCTAACTCTTTACTTTTTTCTCTAACTTCTTGGTAACTATAAGGTGCATATTTATTGTATACATTTTTAACTGTATCTGAAATAAATTTATAAACGTTTTCACCATTTTGATTACGATATGATAGCACAAATATAGCTATAAGTATCATAATAACTAGTTCCATAAATATGCTCCTTTCTAACTTGTTTGATTTACATTATTTTGATTATTAACAATGTTATTACTTAGTTCTTCTAAATCTATTATATCTGATGCATTAATTCCTTGAGTATCTGTTTTTGTATTATTTACACTTGTTTGACTACTTTCATTCATATTAAATGGATTATCTTTACTAACAGGTGCCTTTGTTACATTTTCTTCTTTCTCAGGTATTATTCTATTTGAATCATCTATTTTTTCATCTTCTCCATGAAGACCGAATGTATCTTCTGGTAACATTACATTTCCAATTGCTAAATAATCAAGTAAGTTTTTAGTTGGATTATGTATAACAATTCTTCCATCCATAAATTTTTGATATAATGTTTTACTTTGTGGTTTATTATTTTCATCAATATAAAACTCACAAACTTCCATAATTTCTCTTTGAAATCTATTTAATCTTTTTGAAAAATAACCTTTAACATATATACCTATTTGAATATATCTATGAATCGAACCTAAGAATTGTTCAATATCTTGTCCTGTTTCCAAAAGGGAATACATACGCATTGGGATACTTGATGCTTTATCAGCATGAATTGTTGACAAAATATGGTGACCAGATGAAATTGAGTTACGTACAGCTAGAACAGCTTCTGCTGAACGAACCTCTGATAAAAGAATCCATATTGGGTTTTGTCTCATACATGCAACAAGCGATTCTGTATAAGATGCTATATTATTAGTTTTCATAGCAACTATATCTCTTTGAGGAAATATTTTATCTAAGTGAAGTTCTAGAGTATCCTCAATAGTTATTATTTTTTCATCTTCTTTAGTTTTACTTGCTAAGTATTTTACTAACTCAGTTTTACCTGAACCAGTTTCTCCTGCTACCATTATATTAGCATGTCCTTCAACGCATTTAACTAAGAAGTCATGTAATTGTTCAGTTATATATTGTTCATTTAATAATTTATCTTTATTAAGTCTTATTTTAGCTGGTGTCTTACGAATAAGACAAGCTATACCATTTGTTGCTATTGAATCATGTACGAAATTCATACGAAGTTCAGCAGATTCAGCATCTAGAAAAGGATGAGCCATATTAAATGTTTTACCCATAACGTTAGAACATTGAAATGCAAGTTTTTCCATAAAAGCATTATTGATATCAGGTCTATGAACTTGATAAATACCTTTATCCAAAGTCTTTAACCAAACTTGACCACCATTACTATAGGAAATATCGGTAATATTATCTTCTTCTAAAAATTCTTTTAATGGTCCAAAGTCCATTTGATCAAATATAGAATTTAACATAGCTTATCCCCTTTCTTCTTTTTTATTCTTTTTAAATTATTCAGATATATATTCTGTTTGAGCTAATATGAAATTTTCAATTGCTTCATTTGCAATTACCGTTTCTTCAGGATTTTCTGAATATCCTGCATTTCTAGGTACTGGTATTATTTCAATATTTCCAGTTGGAACCCTTTCTGCTTTTCTTAGAAGTTCAAATACTTCATTTGGAACAGCAAAATAAATATATTTAGGAATTGGATCTTTATCTGTATCAGCATAAGAGAAAACATCTACTCCATCTTTATCAACAACTTTATAAACTTGAATACTTTTAATAAATAAATCAAACATTACTTTTGGTTCATTGTCATTTGCTTCTTTAACAGTTGCTTTAAAGTATAAATCTATATAATTACCTGGCATTATTGAACAACCATATGTTGAATGGAAATCAACTGGTAAGTTATAAATTGTATAATTATCAGGTAAGTTAGTAAATGCTGTATTATTAACTTTATCTTCAGTTACAACTGCTTCTGTATAAAAGAAACTATTTTGAGGAATTTGATACCCTTCTGCAACATATCTATCATTTAAAAGAATACCTTTATTTTGAATAAGTCCACTTCCACTTGAAGTAACAAATGAGCCAGATATTTTAACTGTACCAATCATATCATTAGTTATTTTAGTTTTAGCAGTAATCATCTTTGTTGCATATGGAACAGTTACTGGAGATACAGCACGATTAACTGTATAGTTATAAATAAAATAAATAACTACTATAAGACCAATAACTAAAATAAAAGTAAGAGTATTTGGATTACTAAAAAATCTTTTAATATTAGTTTTCGCGTTATCTAAATTCATGCTTTTCCCTCCCTATCCTAATTCTTTAACTCTATCATTAATGAAGTTTCTTAGTTGTTCACTTGAAACTTGAGTTTCATTAGCAGCTTCTGTATAAGCTTCATTTCTAAGAACTGGTTCAATACTTATCTTTGCAGAAGTAATTGCTTCAGCTCTCATTAGTAATAAATATAAGTCTTCTGGAACTGCAAATAATAATTCACTTGGTTTTCCATAGGCAACCGTATTCTTTAAAATATTATTTCCTCCAGAATCTTTAACAGCTAAAACTCTTATACTTTCAATCATTTTAGCATAAATAACAAGATTATCTGCTGGATTAGTTGTTGACATATATAAATCAATATAATCTCCAGCACGAATTGAGTTTGCAAAAGTTGAATCAACAGTAACACCTAAAGAGAAAATTGTAAATCCATCAGCAATATTAGCAAAAGCTGCATCTGGCATTTCATCTGCTTTCTTTACAGTTTCTTTATAAAATAAACTACCTTTTGGAATATTAGTTTTATATGAAACATAGTTATTAACTACTTCATTTACATTCTTAATTAAATTTGATGAATCATTTACATAATTACTTGCAAGTTTAATTCTTCCAACCATATCACTTGTAATAAGAGTTCTTGATGGAATAGACTCTTTTGCATAAGGAACAGTTATTGGTGAAATAGCATTATTAACACGATAATTATAACCTATAACAAGAGTTGCTATACAAGCTAAAACTCCAAGTATAGTAACTGTATTCTTATTTCCTAATAATCTCCTAAAAATAGACCCACTTTTTTTCTTTTTCACATTTATCAACCTTTCAAAGCACACCTAAAACGCATACTCTTCTACTATCAATAATTATAGCATAAGAATTCTAATTTTCAAACAAAATAATAAATAATATGTTAAAATAATATCAAGGTGATTTTATGGATACTTTGAAAAGTTTTATTAAAAGTATGGTTTTTCTTTTACTAACTTCCTTTGTAATGGCTCTTCTTACTTTATTTATAAAAAATGAAAACTTAGTTTACTTATTTACATATTTATTATTAGCTCTTTTTTTCATTATTTTTTATAAAGATAAAATCATAAATGATGCTAAAAATTTAAAAAAAGATTTAGCTTTAAAAAATATTTTAATACCAACTAGTTTATTTATATTATGTTTTATAGTAAATATAGTATTAATACAGTTATTAAAAGTTGAGGCTAACAACGAAATTATTGCAGAAAAAACTTTATTAAATTCTCCAATATTAACAATACCTTATATGTGTATATTTGCTCCAATAGTAGAAGAAATGACTTATAGACTTCCATATAAAAAAAATAAATTAAGTATATTTATTTCTACATTAGTTTTTGCTCTTTTACATATTGTTTATAAAACTCCAATAGATTTAATTTTTATAATTCCATATTTTATTTTAAGTTCAGGTTTATCTTATGCTTATTTTAAAAATGAAAACATTTTAATGTCAATCATAATGCATATTATCAATAATTCTATTAATATTATGGTATTATTTATATAGGTGATGTAATGAAAAGATATCAAATTATTTTAATTTTACTTGTTGTAACTGGAATTCTTACTATTCTTTATGCTAGATTTATTGGAACTACTGGTTTAAAAGTAATTGAAAAATCAATTATAACTGATAAACTTCCAAGTGAATATGATGGTTTAAAAATAGTTCAATTTACTGATTTACATTATGGAAGCACGATTCATTTAAAAGAACTTAAAAATATTGTAAAAAGAATAAATGATCAAAATCCAGATATTGTTATCTTTACTGGAGATTTAGTTGAAAACAAAGTTGTTTTAAGTGATAAAGAAGTAGAAAAAATAACTGAAGAGTTAAAGAAAATAAATCCTAAAATTGAAACTCTAGCTGTTAAAGGAAATCATGATTATGATCATGAATACTTTGATAGAATAACTGAGAATTTACCTTGGAAAGTTTTATTTAATACTTATGAATTTGTATATAATAATTCAACAACTCCTTTAGTATTTGTTGGATTTGATGATTTACTAGAAGGAAAAGTTGATATAAAAAATGGCTTTAGTTATAAAAACGAAAATCCTGATGATTTATTTACAATAGTTCTTACTCATGAACCTGATTTAATAGATCAAATTACTGAAGATAATTATAATCTTGCTTTTGCTGGGCACTCTCATTTAGGTCAAGTAAGAGCTCCATTTATTGGTGCATTATGGACACCAGATGGATCAAAGAAATATAAAGATGAACATTATATAGTTGGGGATTCTGAATTGTATGTTTCAGGTGGTATTGGAACTTCTTCTTTAAAACTTCGTCTTTTTGCAAGACCAAGTATAACTTTATATCGATTAAGAACAAAATAAAGCTCCTTTCATAAACTACTTATAGAAAGGAGTTTTTTATATGCCAAACTATAATTCTTTTAACTATATGAATTATAATAATATGTACTATCAAGACAGATTTGGATTTGCTGTTCCATTCTTATTAGGCGGATTAGGTGGTGCTGCTATCGTAGGTTTATCAAGACCTAGACCAGTTTATTATAACCCTACTCCATATCCAAACTATAATCCTTACTACTATTACTAATAACACCAATAAGTAAAAAATAAGAAAGAATACTAGATCCACCATAAGATATAAATGGTAAAGTAATTCCTGTAATTGGAAATAAACCAATATTCATAAGCATGTGTATACTTTCCTGAACTATTTTAAGTATTACAAATGAAAAAGTAATTGTTTTCATTATTCCAAAATTGCTTGAATGTTTTTTTATCAAAGTTAAATCCAACATATAATTAACGATTAAAAAAACAACTATTCCTACAAAACCTATTTTGCTAATTAAAAGAGCAAATGCAAAGTCAGTTATTGCCTCAGGTATAAATGCCCCATATGATCCACCAAAATAATAAGCAGATCCAATTGACATAAGTGCTTGATTTAATTGATAACTAGAATTTGTAAATAAACTTACAACTCTATCTATTCTATAAAATATATTATTTCCAAATAAAGATATAAATAAATCACTAAAATAATATGTTAAAGAAAAAACAATGCTTCCCATAAATATAATGAAAGCTAAAAGTTTTTTAAAGAATTGATTACTAGGATTCTTATAATATATAACTGAAAATAAAATCATTATATAAAATATAACATTACCAGTTTCGGGTTCTAAATAAGTTAAAACTGATGGTATAAGATTTAAAATAATTGATTTAATTAAGTAATGTTTTTTAGTTGAAGTATATCCTAAAACTATAATAAGAATAACTTTCATAAATTCACTAGGTTGAAAAGAACTACCAAATATATTTATCCAAGCTTTTGTTCCGTTTATAGCTTTACCAAATAAAAGTAAATATAAAAGTAATACATTGAGAACAATATAAAGTAATATAGAAAATCTAAATATATATTTTTTATTCATTTTTTTAAATATAAAATATATTATAAAACCAATTATATACCAAATAATTTGTTTCATTAGAAAAGAATCATAATTGTATAAATTAATCATACTAAATATAGATAAAATTATTATTAATATTATTATTAAACCATTATTTTTCATAGTACTATTTTACTCATAAATTGAAATATTAAACATATTATATTGTAGGTGGTTATATGAATTTACCAAAAGTATTTCAAAATAGTAATATAAAAACTAATAATATTAGTCAAAATGTCTTCTATAGTGAAAAGAATCAAGAAGAAGTAACTAGTCAAGTAACCCAAAGTCCATATATGATTGAAAAGAAAATAAATGACTTATTTAATTCTTCTAGCTATGTTTATAAATTAAATGTATTAATAAAAACTAAAGAAGATGAATTTAAAACAACTATTATTGGAAGAAGTCAAAAATACTTGATAACAATTGACAATAAAAAAATAGATATAACATCTATTCTTGATATAAGAGAGCTTTAGTTCTCTTTTATATTGCCTAAAACTATTGTACCAACATCTGCTCTTGGATCTTTTTCATGTTTTAAAACAAATTTCTCAACATATTCTCTAAATTCTTTTTCTGTTTCATAACCATAAACATTTTTGAGAAGTTTTTGATATTTCATATCAAAGCCAATTTTTTTATTAGCAAGAGCTAAAATTGGCTTTCTAGAAAGAATTGCTTGTTTTAGTTCCATATTAAATCCAATATCAGGATTACTTAGTTCCACAACAATTAAATCAGCATCATTTATTAAGTCTTTATAATAAACGTTTTTTAAATTTTCACTTTCAGGTAACATTAATTCATGAGTATGTAATGCTTCACTTCTAAGAACAGGTAAATATATTAAGTCATTATAATCTATCTTTCTAGAATGAATAAAATAAATTCTCTTTTTCACACGCCTCACCTACTTTAGATTATAGCATATTTTTTTAACTTATGTTAATATAATAAAGAAAAAAAGAGGTGAATCATGAAATCTATTGGAATAATGTGTGAATATAATCCTTTTCATAATGGCCATGTTTATCATATAAATAAAATAAAAGAACTTTATCCAAATTATATAATTATTTTAGTTTTAAATGGATATTTTTTAGAACGTGGTGATATTTCTATTGAATCTAAAGAAGAAAAAACAAGACTGGCATTAAAATACGGAGTTGATTTAGTTATTGAACATCCTTTCTTCTTTTCATCATCATCTGCAGATATATTTGCATCAAGCGCGATTGAACTTTTAAATGAACTACATGTAGGAAAAATAGTTTTTGGTTCTGAATCTAATGATATAAATACTTTAAAGAAAATAGCACAAGAACAATTAAAAAATGATTATAAAATAAAAGATTATTTAAAAGAAGGTATAAATTACCCAACAGCCTTAAATAAAGTAACTAATACAAATATTGATACACCTAATGATATTCTAGCTCTATCATATATTAAAGCTATATTAAAAAATAAATATAATATAGAACCTATTTCTATAAAAAGAACAAATGACTTTCATGATTTATCTAGTAATGAAGATATTATATCGGCATCTAATATAAGAAATAAATTAAAAGAAAATATTGATATAAAAAAATATATTCCTGAAGGTAAAATAAATTCAATTGATGAAGAAAAACTATTTAATTTACTTAAATATAAAATACTAACTGATCATGATTTAAGTAAGTATTTAACAGTTGATGAAGGTATAGATAATAGACTAAAAAAAGTAATAAATGAAGTTACAACAATTGATGAATTAATAGAAAAAACTAAATCTAAAAGATATACTTATAATAGAATTAAAAGAATGCTTATGCATATTCTTATTGGTCTTACTAAAGAAGATAAAAACGTCTTAACAAAAAATGAATACATTCGTATTTTAGGTTTAAATAAACAAGGTCAAGAATATTTAAATAGTATAAAAAAAGAAGTAACTCTTCCAATTGTAACAAAGATTACTTCTGTAAATTCAATAATAAAAGATTATGAACTAAAATGTGCATATATTTATACAATGTTAACAAATGATAATGTTATTGATTTTGAACTTCAAAATAAACCTATAAGATAAAAATAGCCACTTATTAAGTGGTTATTTTTATGCAATTCTAAATGCAGGTGATACATGGTTACTTCCACTTGCTCCACTACCACTCCAGTTACCTAAAGAACCAACACGGATAAATGCCGAATCATTTCCAGAATAAGGAGAACGCAAAAACCAGAATATAGCTGTTCCATTATATTTTTTTACTGCTGCTGCATAGCTAGTTACCGTTACTCCTTGATTCTTATAATAATCCAATTGTCTTGTTTCTGTATTTACTGTATCATCTTGAGCAGTTCCCCAAACTTCTTTAGCTGATAATAAATATAATTTATCTTGTGTTTCAGAATTAGTTGTTTCTGCACTTCCATGTCCTGTAATTACTTTTGTTGAAACAATTACGTTTTGTAAATCAGATGGTAAGAATGAATAAATAGTATTATTTAAATATGTTCTCATTGTAGATACTTTCCAGCTACCAACATTAGTATTTGTAGAGTTCATAATTGTTTCATTTATACAGTCAGCAAATTCAACTACAAATCCACATGCTGTTTCACTTGTTTCAGATTCGCATTCACTTTTGTTTGCTATACGTAATGTATGAGTTCCGAAATTAGTTAATTCAATTGTCTTTATATCTCCTACATTATATACATCAGTATTTCCGGTTTGAACTGCTTTTTGAATAGTTTCCCAACTATCAGTTGTAAATGATACTGGATCCGGAATCCCTTGTCCTAATTCATTTCTTTCTACTGCATTAAATGTAAGTGTACATACATACTCTTCTCTTACTTGTTCTGTAGCTGTTTTATTTAAGGTTATAGTTAAAGTTCCATTAACACTTTCTTTTGCCAATACTTTCGTTGCATTTCCTTCTAATTCATTCTTGATACTTGTGTATTTTGCTATTGTATTTTCTTTTACTTTACAATTAACACTTACTTCAGCATCATAATTTGCTGAATTGTTTGTTACTTCATATGAAAGTATTGAAGTTTGATTAAGCGTTTTTAAATTATTTGTTTCAAATGTTATTGTTTTTTTATCTTGACTTATTACATTTGCATATACATCTTGCCCATCCAATGAAGCAGATGTAAATATTACAGAAAAGTCATCTGTATTTTCAGAAACTCTTGCATTTCCATTTATAATTAAAGTTGTACTAATGCTAGCAAACCCGATTGCCATTATTAAAATTGCAACTATTATTGCACTCTTTTTCTTCATTTATATACACACCATTCTATAATCAAGTATACAACATTTTTGTTGTATATTATATTTAATATTAATATTATGTGTAAATGTTTACATTTTATTTATAAATACATTTTTACAGACAAAAAACGTGTTTTTAACACGTTATTTTACTATATCAATTCCACCTTTAGAAAATGGATTACATCTAAGAATTCTCCATATAGCTTTTAAACTTCCTTTAAAAGCTCCATATTTATTTATTGCATCTATTGCATAATTTGAACAACTTGGAATATATTTACATCTTGAATGAGATTTTAATGGTGTACTTTGATATAACCTAATTAGTTTTATTAATATTTTTTTCATTTTTATCTTCAAATAATTGCTCTTTTATTTCATTTCCTTCTTTATCCATTCTTACTACACATGTATTAAGAAGTAAATCATGAACACTTCTATTATCATCTCTTATAATCATTACTACAATAAAAAGTATTTCATAAATATATTTAACTTGTAAAATCCAATAATTGCTTGTTATATACATACTTTTATTCATTGTTAGTAAGAAAATTAAATCAAGACCAGTTATAAGTATTTCACATACAAGTACACTACGGATGATATAACTTATTAAAGAAACTTTAGAATCATCACATTTTTTAACTTTTAATTTAAATAATTTCTTACCTAAAGTTTGACCTTTCATAAAATATTGAAATACACCAAAATATAAAATATAAAGAACTATACCAATTATACTTTGACTTACATTACATTTATTAATTTCATGGCTATAATTATTTTTTATATCTACATAAGTCTTTTTAATGTTAGTTTCAATATCACTTTTCATTTTATTAGTGACTTCTTCTTCTACTTTAACATCTTTAAAACATTCAGCATAATTTGCATATTTATCATTTATTTCAGCCATTTCTGATTCACTTATTTTAGCATCTTCATAATAATCATCTAATATATTTGTTAAATTATTATACATTACTTCATTTGTAGATAAACTTACATAAAATGCTCCTACTTTTTGGTTTGTATTTTTAAAGCAAGGTAAATAAGTTAATCCAAAAGTAAGTATAGTTACTAATAAAATATCTATTATATAAGCAAGTATTCTATATATTATTCTTTTCACATAATCACTTCCTAATAAAATTATATATTTATTTAAACTCTTAGTCAATAATTGCTTTTTTCATTTTTTTATAGTATGATTGTTTTGGTGATTAATTTATGAATTTAACGCATTTGATACAATATGGTATAATTGCAGTTGTTTTAATTATTATATCTTTAGTTATAGTAAAACTAAATCATAAAAACTTTAACTTAGAGATTAATAAACTAGTACAATATCTAGGAGGAAAAGATAATATTCTAGATACTAAAGTAAATATGTCAAGATTTAAAGTAACATTAAAAGACATATCTAAAGTAGATAAAGAAGGAATTCAAAAACTTGGTGC
>CAKONX010000015.1 GCA_934098345.1 uncultured Bacilli bacterium | reverse complement strand
ATTACATATTTATTACTTCCTATCTATATTATGTACAATTATTTTAAAATATACACATCAATTTAACAATAAACAATTTAATTTTTTCAAGTTTTGGAAATTAGCATTATCTTTTATAACTTCCAAAATAATTATTTAATGCTACATATTCTTCTATATATTCATATTCTTTCTTTATATAGTTATTTCTATTTTTATAAATATTAAATAGATCACTCACATATTTATTTTTTTTATAAACATAACTATAAAGATGCCTTTCTAATAAAAATTTATTATATAAATAATTTATATATAAAACATTTTTAACATTTAAAATATATAAAAATACAAATATTATTATATTTTTACTATAAAAAAATAATATAAAAATAAATATAAAAGATGTTATATAACTTAAATAAATAACATATTTATATTTTAAAAACCTTTCAACCATAGATATAAATATTTTATATCCATCTAATGGATTAATAGGTATTAAATTAAATATTATTAAACTTATATTTATTTTATTAAAAATAATATAATTATAACTACTACTAGAAGGAATTATTATTTCCAATATAATTTGAAATAAAATACCAGATATACTAATTAAAAATAAATGATTAGATTTAATATTTAAATTTATATTAGTGTCAATTATTCCTCCAGTTGGAAGTATAGTAATTGAATTTATTTTATATCTTAATAATTTAATCATTACAATATGACCTAATTCATGAATAAACATAATAAATAAAAATATAACTAAATAATTAATATAACCTGATAATATAAGTAATAAATATAATAAAAGAGTAAAAAAACTAAATGAAATCTTCATAATTATAATATTTATTATCTTTCACTATTGTTAGTAAAAAATAATTGTCAATTGTACTTCCTATAATAATTCCTTTATCTATATAGTCATACATTTTTACATTTATATTTTCTATATTACTATAATAGTAATCAAAGCCATCATCACCTTTAATAATGACACTTTCTCCTAAGGAATCAATATTACCAATAAATGTTACTACACCACTTTTTAAATTATTTATTACATAAGATTTATCAGTTATAAATTTAAATGAATTATCAACTTTTTTAACACTTTTATATTCTAGTCTTTCACTAGCAACAAAATAATCTTTTTTAGTTATTCTTCCAAGTAATTTATTAGTTTTACTTCTAATATATGTAAAATCTATTGTATTATCAAATACAATAGGATTTATAAATTTATAAATAGTTTCATTGTTAAGTAAAAAAAACATTATAAAAAATAAAATAATAGAAATTATAGTTCTTAATAATAAATTATTAATGTATTTTCTCTCTTTCATATTTTTCTCCTACATAATTATATTTATAAAAATATAATAAAATGATTAAAAATAAATTAATAAAATAAGAATTTAAATTATCACTTAATATAAAATAATAAAATGTAAATGTTGAAATATACATAAGTAAATTAAACTTAGTATATTTAAATAAAATAGAATCAATTATATAAATTAATATAAGAGTAAATATTATAAAAAAATTATTATTTAAAAGATAAACTAAAGCACATGAAAATAGAAAAGAATATTTATCCATAAAATGAATACGCATAAGAAATAAACATAAAAATTTACCTGTAATTGTAAATATTAAAGTATCTAGTAAAACAAATATCATATTAACCTACCACATATAAGTAATTTATATTATCAAAGTCAACATTACTTTTAACATATAAAACTTTTTCTATATCAGTTATTTTTATATCAGCAACTTTACCTATATATATTTTTTCTTTAACATTACCAAGAGTTGATGTATATACATCATCATTTATAGAAACATTATCATAATTAGTAATATTTCTAATTATAAAATATCCATTTTCATATCCACTTAAAGTTCCATATGAAGAAGAAACATTAACAGATAAATTATTAATATCTGTTAAAAGAGTTACATAACTATATTTATCTTTAACATTTTTAACTAATCCAACTAATCCATATTGATTCACTACTATATTATTAACACTTATTCCTTTTGTATTTAATATACATATTTCATTATCAGTATAACTTAATCTATAAGACATTCTTGTTAATTCATAATCATAATTAGCATAACTAGTTAAATTAGATAAGCTTTTTAATTCTTGATTTAAATATTCATTTTCACTTTTTAATATATTATTTTCAGTTATTAAATTATCATTTGTTTTTTTAGTACTAGTATTAATTAAAGAAAACAAATAAAATATATTACTTCTAAATATAAAAACAAATATAATAATTATAAGCATTATAATTACCCTAAAATATATCTTTGAATTCGTCATAAAAACTATAATACCCCTCTCCATTAGTGATAATATGATCAAGTAAAGGAATTCCTAACATATAACCACTTTGAATTAATTTTTGAGTTGTAATTTTATCTTCTTCACTAGGTAAAATATTACCTGAAGGATGATTATGCATAACAATTACTCCACTTGCATTTGCTTTAACAGCTTCAATAAATACTTCTCTAGGATTAGCAAGTGTTGCTTTATTTGTTCCAATAAATAATATTTTAGAAGATATTAAACACTTCTTATTATCTAAAAATATAACAAGAAATTTTTCTTGAGTTTCATTTATAAAATATTTTTTAAACACTTCATGAACTATATCTTTATTATTAAGTCTCATACTTCTCTTTTCTTCTTTAGAAACAATTCTTTTACCTAATTCAATACAAGCAAGTAAAGTAATAGCTTTTACTTCACCAACACCTTTTATATTAGAAAGTTCTCTTATACCTAATAAAGATAAATCATTTATAGATTCAACTTTATTTAATAAATCTATTGCTACTTCTTTAACTGAATAATCTTTTGTACCACTTCTTAAAATTATACTTAATAAATCAACATTACTTAGATTTTCTACTCCATATTCAAGTAATCTTTCTCTTGGTTTTTCACATTCTGGTAAATCTTTTATTAACATTTTACACCTCCGAATACATACTTATTAATTTTTTATTAAGTTCAGAAAAAGCTATTTCTGAAGTAGTATTTTTCATAAGTTCCTCATATTTTGTAAGTTCACTTTTATAGTTCTCATTAGCATTTACATCTTTAATGTAATAATAAATTTTTTTATGATCCAAACAATTAATCATTTTATTAATATTTGCTTCATCTCTTAATACTGAATAATATACATAAAAATATCCATTATCACTTATTACTTTAGCATCATACTTATTTGCTAAATCAGTAGCTGATGTTTCATCTTTAAAAGCACCTAATTGAAAAGCTTTAAGAGTTGTATTTGTACTAATTACTGGAAGAGCTGTTTTAGCATTAAAAAGATATGATATAGCAATAGCAAAAAAAGAACCTAAAAGAACCATAAATATATTTTTCATCCACATCACCAATAAAAATATAGCAAATTAGTATTAAAAAAAATGTCAAAAAAAGATACATAATCGTATCTTTTAAGCAATTCTAAATGCTGGGAAAATACCAAGTGGTGGATATGATCCTTCACTACTCCAACTTCCATCAGTTTCAACATTTACAAAACTTCCATTAGCATCACTGTTAGCTGTACGTAACCACCAATAATCGGCACTTCTATTATTATTTTTTATAGCACTAGAATAATTTGTTACCTCATAATCTAAAACAGATATATCACCTAAACTTTTTAAATATTTACTAGTAAAAGTAATTGTCTTTTTATCTTCACTTACATTTGTATCATATATAACATTATAATCCAATATAGCGTTCGTAATATAATATCAAAATCATCTACATTTTTGCCAACTTTAGCGTTTCTACTAATTATCAATGTTGTACTTATTGCAGCAAATTCAATTGCCAAAAATAATATAGTTAAAAAAAATTATACTTTTTTTCTTCAAAACACACCATCCTACGAATATTGTACAATATGTTTCCTAATTTTTAATTTTATTAATTATATTATATGTAAATATTTACATTTAAATTATTTCATGTTATATTTATTTTAGTGAGAAGCAAAGTTTCTTTAGGACGCGATGCTTACCACGTGTTATGGTTTTGGCACCTTTTTCAAAAGAAAAGGTGCTTTTTATATTCTTAATTACTATTTACTAGTAAATATAGAAGTATAAATATTATAATGAATAAACTTACAATTAAAACATCTGTTTTAAATGACTTTTTAAACATTACACATCACTTCCTCGTATAAGCCTTTGCTGAAATTTACGTCCTACATATAAGAAAGTGATAAGCATCTTTCCCTTGCCTCTCAAATAATTATTTAATCATAATTCTTTAATATTTCCAAATAACAGATTCTATCTAAATTCTGTACTCTTTTGCAATTTTTGTACTCTTTTAACTACAGATTATTAAACTTTATTATTAATCACTTACTAATTTTAAAATTTAATAATTTTTTAAGTTTTTATTA
The DNA here is from genome assembly GCA_934098345.1 of uncultured Bacilli bacterium. GTDB lineage: Bacteria > Bacillota_I > Bacilli_A > RF39 > UBA660 > CAG-582. The sequence goes on along the minus strand of CAKONX010000015.1, from coordinate 16,170 downwards.
ATTTTTCCATCAAAAAAAACGCTTTAAACGGTTTTTCTATTTTACAACATATGGATTTGTACTTGTTCCATCTCCATTAGGATTTACAAGTGTGCCGTCTGCAAGCGAAACTACAGGACGGACACCATAAGCATAGAACACATAGTCATTGCTCACATAACCAGTACTACAGACAAGGCCAACATCAGCATTGCCATGATCATTCAACATCACAGGAGAGAATGTCCAATAATGACTATTTGTATATAAGTAATTCGCTGTATCTTTATAATCACTTGTATTTGAATAATATGTATTAAATCCAGCAAGTACTGCTTCATCCAAAGTTATTAAGCCAACTGGATAAGAAAGTTTTCCTTTTCCATTTTTACTATCTACTGTAAATTTATCATTGTCATTTTGACATACTAGACTTGGATTTGGATTTTTTAAATAATATGATGCTCTGTGTGCTGCTCCATATAATGTTTTATTTTTTCCATATCCCAAATTTCCATAAGATGACATAGAGGTATCACCTATTGTATTTGCATCATATGCCTTTGTACTTCGATCATTACAGAATACTGTATCTTCTAATTTATTTGTTGTTGTTTCATCAAAGTTTTGACTATACCAATTATCTATATATTTTTTTATTGTTGATTCATTGGTATTTGCATGTGTTGCTTCATATGTTGTACTTCCTGCTGTTCCATACATAAATCCTACATATGCATTATCATCATGTTTTTCATTAAATTTACTTGTTCCAATTTGAGTAGAGGTTCCTGTTTGAGTTTCACATTTACCATCTGTAGGTGTTCCATTATATATTATTTTTACTCCATTGTTTTCAGTTGTTCTTATTATCTTCCAACACATATTATTAAATATTATATTATTATTTACTTTATCGGCATCTCCTCTATAGTAATATACAGGTACACTTCCTTCAGTCGCAGTTGTTGTAAATATTCCATTTGTTCCACTTACTCCTGAACGCACTTTATAATCTATAACTGTTGTTGTATCTGCATTATTTTTTATTAAATTATATAAGTTTGTTCCACTTACGGCAATTGAATTTCTTTCTACTGCATTAAATGTTAACTCACATACATATTCTTCTCTTACTTCTTCTGGAGCTGTTTTATTTAATGTCACTGTTAACGTTCCATTAAGTGTTTCTTTAGCTTTAACTACTGTTGCATTTCCATCTAGTTCATTTTTTATACTTGTATATTTTGCTGTTGTATTTTCTTTTACTTTACAATTAACTTGCACTTCTGCATCATAGTTTGCTGAATTATTTGTTACTTCATAATTTAATACTGATGTTTGATTTAATGTTTTTAAATCACTTGTTTCAAATGTAATGATTTTTTTAGTATCATCTATAACAGATGCATATACATCTGTTCCATCTAATGTTGCCTTTGTAAAGATTACAGAAAAGTCATCTGTATTTTCTCCGATATTCACACTTCCGTTTATTATCAAGGTTGTCGATACGGAAGCAAATCCTATTGCCAATAATAGTATAGTAACCGCCATAATTGATTTTCTTTTCATTGTTCGCAACTCCTCTATTTTTCTATATATTAACATAGTTTTAAATGCTTTTTTCAATTTTTTACCGAATTTATTGTTATTATACGTAAACTAATTTCTTTTCAGAAGTTTTGCAAGTTTATTTGCAAAACTTTTTATTTTTTTGTTTTTTGCAAATGAAAACTACTAACAATTTGCTAGTAGTTCATCTTATAAACTATAAGTTTTTTTATCAATATTTTCTTTTAAGTAAGACTTAAATTCATCAAATTTCATTGTAATTTTATCTTCTTTACCATAAAGTCTTAAAGTAACAGTTCCGTTATCTCTTTCATCATTTCCTAAAACTAATGTTATTGGAGTTTTCATCATTTGACTTTCTCTCATCTTATAACCTAGTTTTTCATCTCTGCCATCTAGTTTTACACGAATATTTTCATTTCTTAAATCATTGTAAATTTTATTTGCATAATCTAAATGATATTCATTATTGACTGGAATAATTGTTACTTGATTTGGATTTACCCAAAGTGGTAAAGCACCTTTAGTTTCTTCAAGATAGAATGCAATAAATCTATCGATTGAACCAAGAATTGCACGGTGAATTACTACTGGAGTTTTCTTACTTCCGTCTTGATCTACATATTTTAAATCAAAATTTGCTGGTAAACAGAAATCAAGTTGACAAGTAGATAAAGTATATTCATTACCAACAGCAGGTTTAACTTGAACATCAAGTTTAGGTCCATAGAAAGCTGCTTCTCCAATTTTTTCAACATATGGAATACCGATATCATTTAAAACTTCTCTTAATTTATTCTCAGCTTTATCCCACATTTCATCATCATCATGATATTTTACTTTATCTTCTTTATCTCTTAAAGAAAGTTCAAAACGATAATTCTTAATATTTAATTCTTTATAAACATCTAATATTAAATCAACAACACCTCTAAACTCACTTTCAATTTGATCTGGAGTACAGAAAATATGAGAATCGTTTTGACAGAACGTTCTAACACGTTCAATTCCCTTTAAGCTTCCACTTGATTCATATCTTGCATCTCTTGCAACTTCAGCAATACGTAAAGGTAAATCACGATAAGAATGAATTTCATTTCCATAAATCATCATATGATGAGGACAGTTCATTGGTCTTAAAACAAATTCTTCTCCTTCAACTTCCATTTTAGGGAACATACTATCTTGATAATGTGCCCAGTGTCCAGAAATTTTATAAAGTTCTACATTGCCTAAAGGTGGAGTTAAAACATGTTTATATCCAAGTTTTAATTCTTTATCTTTAATATATTCTTCAAATTCATGCCATACAGTATAACCATTTGGTAAATACATTGGAAGACCTTTTCCAACTAAATCATCCATCATATAAATACCTAAATCTTTACCTAATTTACGGTGATCTCTTTCTTTTGCTTCTTCAAGTTCTTTTAAATAAGTATTAAGTTCTTCTTCAGTTCTAAAGCATACTCCATAAATTCTTTGAAGCATTTTATTATTTCTATCACCTTTCCAATAAGCCCCAGAAAACTTAGTTAATTTAAAATATTTACATTCTTTAACTGTATCAACATGAGGTCCACGACAAAGGTCAGTAAAATCTCCTTGAGTATAAGTTGAAATAACAGTTGAATCCTCATCCATTCTAGAAATTAAATCTATTTTATATGGATCATTTTTAAATTCTTCTAAAGCTTCTTCTTTACTTATTTCATTTCTAACTATTCTTTTTCCATCTTTAGCAATTTTTTTCATTTCTTTAGAAATTGCTTCAATGTCATCTTCATTAATAACTTTATCTCCTAAATCAACATCATAGTAAAATCCTTCTTCTACTACTGGTCCAACCCAAAATAATGCATTTGGATATAGGTGTTTAATTGCTTGTGCCATCATATGAGCACAAGAATGGTTTAACTTTCTTAAATCTTCATCTTCTTTAAAATTAATCATTTTTACATCTCCTATTTTTTTCTAATTTTTTTACTTTTTTACTTTTTAATTTAACAAAACTAAATAATGGTTCCATTATTCCTCGTTGAGAATCTTTAATTCTCACAATTATTTCATCCCCGATACCTATTTTTGTACCCTTTAAGTATATCATATTATCTACTATTTTTTCTCCTTTTTTTGAAAGAATTATACCATTTATTCCACCAGCTTCGGTTCGTATATACGCTCCATTATTATCAACAAATGTTACCTTTGCTGGTATTTCTTCTCCATCTAACTCAGTTAAAAATTCTTTCATAAGAAGTCCATCAATACAACTTTCAAGTTTATCTGCACATAATTTTTTTTCATTAGCTTGTAAACACATTGATTCATAATCTTTTTGACATTTTTCTAAAACTTCATAATTTCCAGTTATAAGTGCTTCAATAACAATATGATTTAATAAATCAGGAAACCTTCTAATTGGACTTGTAAATGTTGCATATTCATTTAAAGCCAGTCCATAATGACCAACACAATAAGTAGAATAAAACGCTCTTTGCATTGAAGATAACATTATTTTAGAAATAACTTTTGATTCTTCTTCATTTTTATTCTTACAAATATTAGTTAATATTTGTTGTAGTACTTTAGGATTAACTGCATTATCAAGTGTTTTTAAATATTTAGATAAACCTACAAGTCTTTTTTTCATTTTATAAAGTTCATCTAAACTAGGAGCCTCATGATTTCTAAAAGCACAAAAATTATCTAAATTTAAAATAAATGATGCTACTATTTCATTTGTTAATAACATAAAATTTTCAATTAATAATTCAGATAAACCTCTTTTTCTAGGATAAACATCACTTACTTTATTATCATCATCAAATTCATAGACATATTCATCAACGTTAAAATCAATACATCCTCTTTTAATTCTTTTTTCGCTTAATATTTTTGATAACTCATTCATTTTAGTTAATGTATCTACAAAACTTTCATAATCAGGATATTGTTTTTTATTTTCCAAAATATCATTAACTTTTTTATAACTCATTTTTTTATTACTTTTAATGATACTGTCAAAAATATTGAAATCTATAACATCTCCTGAAGAATTAACAACCATTTTTACGGTTTTAGCTAAACGTTTTTCTCCTTCATTTAAAGAACAAACTCCATTTGATAATTTAGTAGGTAACATTGGAATAACTGTATTAGCAGGATATACACTTGTTGTTCTTTTTCTAGCTTCTTCAAATAAAGCACTTCCTGGTTTAACATAATAAGATACATCAGCAATTGAAACATATAAAACATAATTATCTCCATCTTTTTCTAAAGATACTGCATCATCCAAATCCTTAGAATATTCTGAATCTATTGTAAATGTTTCTAAATTTGTTAAATCAACTCTTCTTTTTGCTTCTTCATTATTAATAACATTGCTAATCTTTTCAGCTTCATCTATAGTAGCTGGTAGAAAATCAACATCAAAACCAAATTCCATTGCATATAATTTTAAATCATCATCAACATCATGTAAAACTCTATCAAAAACATATGAATTTTTTTCTATTCTATATAATAATAAATCTCCAGGATTTATATTCGAATCTTTTATAAGTATTTTTTTACCAACAGTAAATACTGGTTTAGCTTTTAAAACACCATTTTCATCAACAGCTACAAATATAGAATAATTATTTTTTCTTTTAATTATATCTTCTACTACTCCATATTTTGAATTTTTATCTCCGCGTATTCTAACACTTACTTCATCAAAAATACTTGCACCATTTATATATTTATCTGGTATATATATCCTATCTTTATCTATAGTTATAAAAAACATTCCTTTATTAAAGTCTTTATCAATAATAGCTTTAGTAACATAATTAGTTTTATCTTCTATTCTTTTTATTACTCTAACTATATGAGCATTAAATAAACTTTTATGTTTATTACTACTTGTTACTTCATAATATACCTTATCTCCATCTTTTAACTTGGAAGTGTCCCCACTTATAATTGCAATTTTACCTCTATCCATCTTTATATATTTAGAAGTTTTTGAAGATGTTTGAACAACTCCTAATTTATATATATAATCTATTGGAACTCGCATATACTTAGAATCATCATCACCAATAATCTTACCAGCTGTTTCAAGTTCATATAAAATATCTATTAACTCACCTAAATCATCTGTTTTTAGACCTAAATATTTTTTTAAATCTCCAATACTTACAAACTTATTATGGTTTAAAAAATATCCCTCAACTTTTTCTTTCATAAATACCCCCCACAAACACACCAATTTTTATAACAAAAAAAAGAGATTTCAAGAGTGCTATACAGCACGGTACCATCTCTTTTTTTACTCACACTTGATAACGGAACATTCCGGAATTTATTAATTCTCTCAAAAGGTAGTAATTAAATAACTCATCTATTTGTTTTCAGCAACCACAAACTCTCTTTAAAACTAATTATTTAACCATGTCCTTTTTCCTTGATTTATAAGTAAATGTTATCACTTATTATAGTATATGTCAATTTATAACGAATGTTTTTACCTATATTTAATATCTTATTTTTCTTTTTAATCTTCCTTTATTTTGTTTTATTGATTCCTCATCTACATAATCATTATTATCATTCAATTCATCAGTAATCTTTATAAATTTTTGTGCATATTCATTATATAATTTTTCTAATCTATTTTTTTCTAATTTTCTACAATTATAAATAAGTTCATTTATAATTCTTTGATTTATTAAAGATAAATAATTTCTATGATCAGTAATATCCATATCAATTACACCATCACTTATTGGGAAAATTGAATAATGTTTATCATCAATTTTACCTTTTATTATTTCTAAAATGTCATATGCTTCTTTTTTATCTAACTTTTCAATTATACTTGAAAGTGCATAAAGATATTCATTAATTTCCTCTTCATCTTTAACTGTATAACCAGAAAATATAAAAGGTAATTTTCTATTAACTACAAATCTCGTATATTCTTGATTTATAAAATAATTAAACACATCATTAACTTTATAAATATCAAAATCAGTAACTGGAAAATTATATTTATAACATATTCTTCTATATAAACTATATATACTTTTAGAAGATTCATCTATATCATTTATTGTTCTAACACGTTTTATTATATGAACATTTCTTCTATCTAAAGAAAAACCTTTAAGTTTACCACTAGGTAAAAACTCTAAAGTATATACTTGAGCTGTATAAGTATGCCCTTCTTTAAAAGAAAGAGCTTCTCTTATAAATGGATCCATTTTACTATTAGTAAACTCAAGCATTTCAAAATAGTTAGATAGAATACTTTTTTCTTGAGCAAATGGACAAACTTCCATACAATATATATGTATTTTATTATTTTCTACTTTATATGCTTTATTACCAAATAAAATTGCATCATCTAACACTAAATCATTTTCTCTTCTAACATTTTCTTGAGCCATATTGGTAACACGATTTGCTTCATATGATAAATTATCTATATTATATTCCGGAAATAAATAATTACTTTTTAATCTATAATAAGAAGATATCTTCATTTTTTTAACTTCATTAATTGCTGCATTTTTTCTATTGTTCTTTATTAAAGTATTACGTAAATATTTAATAAAATCATCTAAATTTTTATCTATTTCATTTCTTTCTTGACTAGATAAAGAAGCTTGATAATCTTTTATAAATAGAAAATAAACTTCTCTTAAATAATCTTTATTAATATATTTACTATTTTTATCTTCAATCATCATTTTAAAATTTTCAATATACTTATCAATTATATAAGAAACAATATGTTTTCCATCAACTCTCAAATTATATACATCTGGTTTCCTTTGTAATAATTTTCTTATATATAAGTAACTTCTTTCATCATTTAGAAATGTTTTCATTATTTCTGGATAAGCGAATTTCTCTTCAATTTCTTTTTCTCCATGAAGTAGTATTACTTTATTAAATTTATTTTCGATACTTTTTAAATAAACTCGATTTTCATCATTCTTTGGAAGTCTTTTCTTTCTCTTTTTAATTACATCCTTAAAATAAAAATACTCGGAAACTAAATCATGATTTTCACATAAAAAACCATTTAATTTCCAAGTACATTTGTCAATACATTCATCAATAAATTCTTTGTCAGAAAAATCTGTATTAATTATTAAATAAGCGCACAAAGTAAGTATTTCTTCTAAACTACATTCTTTTAATTCAATTTTTGATAACTCAAACATAAAACCACCCAAATTCAAACATCTAAATTAAGTATATTATTAAATTTATAAATAATCAATATGGAATTAATAATTATTTTATGATAAAATGATTATTGAGAATAAGGAGGATGTTTATGGACTTTAATATATCTTTTAAATTATCAGGAAATACAATTATAATTTCTAAAATAAAAAAAACTATTGAAAAAAAAGATTTAAATAATACCAACGTTATTAATTTAAAAGAATTAAAGTTTTCTTACTCCTACATACTTGAAAATTTAGAATTAGTATCATCATTTTTAAATGTAACTATAATTAAAAGTAATATCGTAAATGTAGTTATTTCTACAAATGATATAGCTCATATTTCTTTAAAACTTATAAATACTTGGGAACATATAAAGAAAATAACTTTTAAAGAAGATAAGTCTATCAACATGGATATATTTATGCTTATTTTAGACAATAAATATATTGAAAGCATTGATTGTTTTCAAATGCCAACTTATTTAATTGAAAGACTTGATGTTAATAAAAAAGTCATTGTTAATGTTAGAAATAAATTAGAATCAACTTCTAAATTTATGAAAATAAATTTTCTTAATTCTTTTTCAGATATTTATTATAAAAAATATATTATTATTACAGATGATACAGATTATGAAGATATAAAAACATTTATTAATTTAAATAATAGATTAAAAAATATAAAAATCATAAAGTATTCTAATGAATTACTTACCCTATTAATGAATGAATTAGTTACAAATAAGAAAAGTAATATTCGTATAGAAATAGAAGAAAAAGATAATGATTTAAAAACAATTTATAATTCAGTAAATTATTTAAAAAAAGTTAATAAAGATTATATAGAAGAAAATAATATAACATTTAAACTTAATTATTCAGAGAGTTATAAAAAGAATAATTTATTTAAAGAAATTAATTTTAAAATGTTTTCATCAATTATTATATTTATAATTGGTGTTGGATTAGTTACTTTAATGTTAGACTACTACGTTCAGTTTAAAGACAATAACACAATTGAAAAAGAATTAATTGATATTAATAAAATTATTGATGATGCTAGTAGTAATAATTCAGTTGATGATAATGAATCAGATGTTGATTTTATAGATGATCGTGATACAGAAGTAACTACTACTAAAAAAGCAGGTTCTTCTTATTCAAGTGCATATTATGTAAATTATTCTCAAATATTTGATGAATTACTAAAGAAAAACAGTGATACAGTTGGTTATTTAAGTGTAAATAATACCAAGATAAATTATCCAGTTGTTCAAGCTTCAACTAATTCATATTATTTAAATCGTGACTTTAATAAAAGAAAAAACTCCATGGGTTGGATTTTCATGGATTATAGAAATGATGCTAAAGAATTAAATAAAAATACCATTATATATGGGCATAATATTAAACAAGGTATTATGTTTGGAACATTAAAATATGCTTTAAATAGTAGTTGGTATAAAAAAGAAAGCAATCAAATTATTACTTTTAATACTCCAACTAAAAATATGAAATGGCGAATATTTTCAATATATAGAATTCCTGCTACTGAAGATTATTTAAAAACTGAATTTGACAGTAATGAAGAATATATGGATTTCCTAAATATGTTAAAAAATAGAAGTATAAATAATTTTAATGTAGAATTAAATGAGAATTCAAAAATATTAACTTTATCAACATGTTTTTCTCATACAACAAGACATGTTGTACATGCTATATTAGAAAGTGAAGAAGATGTAAAAGCTCCAGAATAATCTGGAGCTTTTTTAATCTCTAAAATAAGGCCATTTAGAAAATGAAAATATTGATGCAACTATATTAAATGGAAAAAGCATTATTTTATTATTTAAAGCAAGAACATAATCATTATAAATTCTTTTAGCTTTAACGATTTTATCTGATATCTCATTATCTTCATCTTTTACTTTATAATAATAATTTATTATATCATCTACAGCAATTAATTTATTATATTCTTCTTTATCAGCTGTTTTAGAGTTACTAACATATTCATCTATTAAATCAGATACAATATGCCAATTTTTAGTAACCTCATTTCTAAGTCTAATTAATTCATTATAAATTAAAACTGTAAATATAATTACTAATATTATTAACAATATTAATAAAAGCACAAAAACTAAATGCATATTATCACCAATTTAATTATATATTCTTTTTAATTATTTTTCTATATAATTCTATATACTTGTCGTTTAAATTATGATTTATATCATTAACTAAGTATTTTTTTATTTTATCTAAATCATTAGAATCATGATCTGTTACTTCTAAATACATATATTTAAGTAAGTATTCATTACTCTCTTTTATTGTATTTAATAGACATTTTTTTATTATTATATTATTTCTAAGTTCATGAATAATTTTTCTTTTATCAATTATTTTATATTTAATATCTTGAACTTCCATTTTTTTAGCTAAATTACATACATTTAATTCATCTTCATAAGTAAGACTTGATATATATGCAATATGCTTAGATATGACTTCAATTGCAACTGAATTAACTCCATCACTTAATACATAAACATCATCATCAAGTTCAATATCCATATTGTATAAAATAAAATCTTTAACATCATCAACTTTAATAACTTTAATTTTAATAAATCTTTCTATATCATCATCTTTTTCCCACTCATAATAATTTATTGGATATTCATTAAAATTTAAAGTTATATCATAATAATATTTCATATGACCTCCCTATTTTATTCTATATAAAACAAAAGAACTAATTAATATAGATAATATATATACAAGACTATGTTTAACATAATCAAAAAAATTATACCCTACTTCAAAATAATTTAAGTAAAGTATACATATACTTACTGAAAAACCAATTATAACTATTAATATAATTTCTAATAATAACTTATTCATATTTAATTATATGAACAAATAAAAAAAGAAGAATTAATCTTCTTTAAGTTATGCAATTCGGAAAGCTGGAGAGATGCCGTTGGAAGTATTTGCATCTCCTATTATGTAACGACCATCATCATGAACAATAAGGAAAGTGTCAGTAAAATAAGAAACAGCAGAACGAAGCCACCACATTGTGTTTCTTCCATTATATTGCTTTATTGCAGATGCATAACTATTTGTTGTTACTCCTTGATTTTTATAATAATCCAGTTGCTTTGTTTTGTTATATGATGTATCATAATTACTTACCTTATCACTTGTTGCATCTTTCCATACTTCTTGTGCGTTTAGCAAGTAAAGTTTATCTTGTGTTTCAAAATTTGTAGAATCACTTTTTCCGTGTCCTGAAATTACTTTGGTAGAGACTATAATATTTTGTAGGTCAATTGGAAGTGCATTATATATTGTTTCATTTATATATGTACGCAACTTTGAATCTTTCCATCCGCCTTTATTAACATTTGTGCCATTAAATTGTTGTTCTGTTATTACATCGGCAAACTCTACTACAAATCCACATGCTGTTTCACTTGTTTCAGTCGTACATGCACTCATATTCGATATTCGAACTTCATGTGTTCCTAAATCTCCTAAGTCGACTTTTTTTGTATCTCCTACATTATATTTATCTGTATTTCCTGCTTTTATATTTGATGCTATTGTTGGCCAAGCATCTTTTTCAAATTGAGTTAATTGTACACCAACTGTGTCTCTTTCAACAGCATTAAATGTTAATTCACATACATATTCTTCTCTTACTTCTTCGATTGCAGTCTTGTTTAATGTTACTGTCAATGTTCCGTTAACTGAATTTTCTGATAATACTTTCGTTGCATTATTTTCAAGTTCATTTTTAATATTTGTGTATTTTGCTTCTACATTATCTTTCACTTTACAATTTACTTGTACTTCAGCATCATAGTTTGCTGAATTATTTGTTACTTCATAATTTAATACTGATGTTTGATTTAATGTTTTTAAATCACTTGTTTCAAATGTTATCGTTTTCTTATCTTGACTTATTACATTTGCATATACATCTGTTCCATCTAATGTTGCTGCAGTGAATATTACAGAAAAGTCATCTGTATTTTCTCCTATTTTTGCATTTCCGTTAATTATCAACGTTGTTGATACGGCAGCAAATCCTACTGCCAATAATAGTATAGCAACCACTATACTCGCTTTATTTTTCATTGTTCACAACTCCTCTATTTTTTTACATTTTTAGTATATAATACCCCCCCCGATTGTCAAATTTTTCTGTTGAAAAGTTGTAAAGTTCGTGTTATATTTAATTTAGTGAGAAGCAAGAGTTTCTTAAGAGGCTGATGCTTACCACATTTTATGGGTAGCACCTTTATTCAGTAGAATAAAGATGCTTTTTTAATTGCTATAATAATTTTAATATTATTACTAGCAATATAAAAACGATTAAATAAAGTAATCTTATTTGATTATCTTTCTTCATCGTATCACACTCCTTTTTGTACTGCTTAACCAAAACCCTCCTGAATTTTAGCCTCTCTTTGGAATGTGATAAGCATCTTTTTCTTGCTTCTCGAGTGGTTATTATAAAGTTTTAAATTTGCCTGTCAATAGATTCAACATTTATCGACAAAATTAGAACCTAAAATATAAAAAAACGTGTTTTTAACACGTTAATCTATCGTTAGTCTTTTTGTTAATCTGGAAGCTATATTATCTTTAGTTGTTTCTAAAGCTTGATCTAAAAATTTATAGTCAAAGCCAAAATCTTCATATCCTTCTTCACATGTAGCAATATAACCTTTTGAAGGTAAATAATAATCAAATTCTGGCTTCATTATATAAATATATGCTTCTTCTTTTTTACCATCAATTATAACTGGCATTGTAACTCTATCATACAAAACAGGATATCCTTCATATTTATCTAATACTTCCATATCTTCCATTGGTATAGAAAATATACCTAAAGGAACACTAGATTCTGGACATTTTTCAATAGTTAAATAAGCATAATTATCTGCACTTCCTTTAAACACTAAACGATATCCATTGAGCTTAGTGGTGCCTACAACCCTTGCTCCTTCACTCATATTTGAAAGATGATATAAATTCAAATTACTTCCATAAGCTAAATAATAAAATTTTTTATTTTGTAAAACGTTTTTTATAAACATGTTCTTCATCTTCATAAACTCCTTTAAAATTTCCAAGATATTGTCTTAAAAAATTTAGTTTATCTAAATTATTATCAAATATTAAATCAACAAATTCAAGAACGTTTTTTAAATCTATTTCATTATATAAAAATTTAATTTCTTTATAAGGTTTGCTTAAACGTTCAAATTTATAAGTTAAAAATCCTCTATCCAATTTTTCTTCTCTAATTGCTTTTAAAAGCTTACCATAAGCATTTATATTATTTTGCCAAACAATTGGATTTATTGTTCCATTTGGATTTCTAAATTCTATTGTATCTTTTGGACCAATTACTTCTTTTCCTACTTCTCTAATTGCCAAATTCACACCATTATATTTATCATAAGATTTAAATGACCTAATAAATTCACTAAAGCTTCTTTTTTTATTTATATTATAAATTTCCTTTAAAATATCCATTGTTGGATATGCATAATGATATTCTTCTTTTCTAAATGAAGTCATTTCTCCGTAAGCAAATCTATATAATATATGTTCATAAGGAACATACAATTTTATAAAATCTTTCCATTTAGTATAATCATTTCCTAAAATCATTGCTCCATAATGAATATGTGCTCCAGCATATTTATCTGCTTTACATCCTTTACTTTTAAGATACTCACATATATTTTTAAGATCAATCCAAACACTTTTTTCATCCGTTAAAATCGGTGATGCTAATTCATCTCCACCATCTTCTAAAGAATTATCGCTTTTGACTTCCCACGATTTGTAATTTCGATTCATGAATTTACTTATTTCGTATATAATATCGCTACTTTCTTGCTCATATTCTATTTCAGTTCCAAAAGTAATATAATCAGGTAATCCAATTGTTTCACGATATGTAATATAATACTTGCTTAGATAAATTAACAATTCTCTTAAATCTGTACGATTTAGTGTTGAAAAAGAATCATTTTCATTACTTTTAAAAAGTTCCATTATTTCAACACCTTCTTTAATCTTTTATTATCTTCTAGCAATTCTATATTTTGTTTTCTAAACTCAATTACTTTTTTCATTTCTTCTAAGTCATTTTTATCTATATATTTTCTACTTTTTATTACTCTTTTTATTTTTAAAATTTTATCTTTAATAAAATTCCCCATTAAATTACCACTAATGAAAGAAATAAGAAAATGAATAAAACCATCTAAAAATATTTGTTCTGAAATAGATTGTTTTTCAATTTTTACATCTTTTTCACTTTTACCATTATCTATTTCTAAAACAACTGTTTCTTCATTAAATCTATTATCTTCATCAGTTAAATAATTTTTTGAAACTGTCTCAATAGTTTTATTTTCATAAAGTTCATCCAAAGCTTCTTTAGATAAAGATAATATCTCTTCATTATTACTTATTTCTCCTTCAATAGGAATTTTATAATAAGTAATAGTTCTTTCATAAAAACCATTACCTATTTCTTTCCATGCTGTAGTATACTCTAATGAATTAGTAAAACTCTCATCAAAGGATATGGTATCAATACTTTTTTCAATTCCATAATAAGTTGTTTTTGAATTAGCAAAAACTTCTTTTTCATCTAACTCAAATGGTGAATGATTAAATGAACCCATAATTGATGAAACTATCGTAGAGGCAACAAAAAGAGAAATAATATTAGGAGCACTGATAATGCCAAATTTAGTAGATATTTCTAATATTTCATAATAGGCATTAAAAAGATTAGGATATTTTACTTTATATTCTAGGATTTTAGTATCTTTTATATATTGATTAACAACATTTTTTCTCATAATTAACACCCATTTACTTTAATAAATTCCAAATGCTTTACAGCCTCAGTATGCTTATTTTTTAATTCTTCTAATTTTTCAATTTCTTTTTCATATTCTTCTTTATATTCATTTATAGTTTCTTCATATGTTTTTAAATCCATATAAGCTTTAAAAGCATTTATATATACAAACAACATCAAAATTGTTATACTACAGCAAACATTATCTTGAAGACTTTCTAAACAATAAATACGATCTTCTTTATCATTAAAATTTATACTAGCTTCAATAAGAAATTTATACTCAGTATTTTCATCATGAGAAACTTCTGTTTCTTTATCTACTTCTTTTAAGTTATCAAATATAAATGCATAATCTTCTTTAAAGAAAGCATCATATATTTCCTTATTTGCTTCTAACTTATAAGTTGTTTTTTCTCTTTCGCATTTACCATTAGGTAATTCTTTCCATGGAGAGTAAACTGTTATTTTAGATGTTGGTTTAGAAAAAATTGTGTAATATTCATAAATTTTATCTGCTAAAATTAAACCATCAACATCTCTTTCTAAACTATAATTCGCTACTTTTACTTTTTGATCACGATAAAATGGATAACCTAAACCTATTTTTTTTGATCCAGCAATTATTAAACCAGATATAAGAATATATGAGAATGATTTTTTTAAAGCATATTTAGTAATACGCAAATTCTTGATATTTTTAGCTTTTTTTACTACTTTTTCTTGTTCATTTATTCTACATTCTAATAAACTCAAATTTGCTTTATAAGATTTTATTACTTTAGCTCTTTTAATATTTTCTTTACGATTAGCCCTATTTTTTCTTTTTTTCTTTGCCATAGTGCACCCCTTAAAAGTGCATGTTATTATAACACTAACGATTTTTTATTGCAACAAAAAGGACTAGAACTAAATCTAGCCTTAAACAAAATAAAACTGCGTTATACGCAGTCTACATAAGTATCATTTAAACAACGAATAACGCAGCAGCAAGATAAATCCATTGTGAAGAAACTATTTGTTGCTAAGTATGGTTGAGAATTACAGCAACTTTCTTCTGGGTTTTGTATTAACACCCTGAATGTTGCAGTGTTTCCATCTAGTTTTTCTACTCTAAATACATTAGAACATTCATAACTACAATTATTTACTTGAGGATTTCCACATACAGTTGTTAAATCTTTGCTTACTGGCATACTCCAAGGAGTACCATTACCGCAGCAAGTATACAACATTACTGGTCTAGTATTACATATCAAACAATTTGGTCCTCCACCTAACATAGGTCTATCACATGAATCTAAGCAAGACTCAGGACATGCATTTTGTTGTAAGATAAGGATTACTTTTAAGATATCAGCAATACTATTATTATTTCCACAGCAAGTTTCAGTATTATTCATAAAATTTTCACCCTTTCATATATACTCACTATATTTTATGATTGAGTGATAAATAGGTTCT
>CAKONX010000014.1 GCA_934098345.1 uncultured Bacilli bacterium | reverse complement strand
TCTTACAACTTCTACAATTGCATCTGTTTCTCTTATATGACTTAAGAACTTATTACCTAATCCTTCCCCACTTGATGCTCCCTTAACTAAACCAGCAATATCTATAAATTCATAAGATGTTGGAACAACACTTTTAGGATTATAGTAATTAACTAAATAATCAAGTCTAGTATCTGGAACAATTACTACTCCAACGTTTGGTTCAATAGTTGCAAATGGATAATTTGCAGCTAATGCTCCTGCTTTTGTTATTGCATTAAATAATGTTGATTTTCCTACATTTGGTAAGCCAACGATTCCTGCTTTTAAAGACATATTATACACTTCCGTTTTCATGTAGTATTATAGCAAGTTTTAACCATTTTTAGCAAGAAAAAAGAACTAACACTTGTTAATTCTTTAAAGTAACTTCAACAGTCTTTTCTTTATCACCTCTTATATATGTAATTTTTACTTTATCTCCAACTCTATATCTATATAAATAATATTTTAGATATTTATAATCTTTAATGTTATAATCATCTAATTTTGTAATTACATCGCCTTTTTTAAGTTTAGCATCATCTGCTGTGCTTCCACTAGATACGTCAGTTACTACAGCACCACTCGTAATTTTATCACTTATAGTAACACCATTATATTCTGCGCCTTCAACAGAAGTCATAGTAACACCTAAAACTGGTCTTGTAACTTTTCCATTACTTTCTAAGTATTCAGCAACAGCTAAAGCATCTTCAATTGGAATAGCAAATCCTATATTTTCAATAGAAGTTCCACTCATAGTAGAAGAAGACAATTTACTATTTGTAATACCAATAACTTGTCCATTTGAATTAGCTAAAGGTCCACCTGAATTTCCTGAGTTAATAGATGCATCAATTTGCAATAAATTCATATACCAAGAATCTCCAGAAGTTTGGAAAATAGAATTACCTTTTGAAGATGAAGTCATTTCAACCATACGATTTTTTCCACTTAATATTCCACGTGTAACTGTAAATGAATATTCAAGACTTACAGGAGTACCAATTGCAAATATTGTATCTCCAACTAAAACATCTTCACTTTTACCAATTTCAGCTACTGCAATAACTTTATCAGCTGGAATCTTAACAACAGCAACATCTGCATATTCATCGCTTCCAATAAGTTCTCCTTCAACTTCACTTTCATCTGCTAAAACAATTTTAATGTATTTAGCGCCTTCAACAACGTGATGATTAGTGAAAACATATCCATATTTACTATCTTTTTTATATACAAATCCACTACCCCATCCGCTTAATTTATCTTTTGTGGAACCTACTTCAACTATAACTGATGCATTGTATAATTTAGATACCGCATCTCTTATTCCAGTATCTGTAACCGTTACTTCTTTTTCTGTAACATATTTTACATTTTTACTAAATATTTCTTTTAATGGTACATAGTTAACAACTATATCACCAATAGCAACTAAAAGTAGAACAATAATTCCTACAATAATTGCAACACTTAATCCTTTTTTGTTATCTTTTTCTTTCATACTTATTCTCCTATTCCATATCTAAAAGTTCTTTATAGTTAATTGGAAATCCCATTTTAGCAAGTACTTTATCTATTTTTACAACCTGTAATTTTCCTGAAAGTGCATCGATTTCATATGATAATTCATTCATAAGAAGTCTAAAATCATCTTTAGATAATAAATGTTTAAATATTAAAACTACTGAAAACAAATCCCCTTTACCATATATATATTCATCATTTATTTTAGGAATGTTTAATTCATCATGATAAATATTATCTGGTATAACTTTTTGAGTTCGATGTTCAAATAAAATATCTTCATGAGCACATAAGTTACGATAATTAGAAAGTATTGGTAAAAATTGAAGCAAATGACTTGGTTCAACTTTATAATAAGAGGCTATTTCTCGTTGATCACTTGGTTTCATAATTGTATAAAGCTCACTTGTAATACCAAATGATAATACTTTTACAACTACCCATAGAGGAATATAACCATAGTTGTTAATATAATGTTTAGTTGCTTCATGTTGGTTACCATTAACTCTAATTTGTCTTTTCATTTTTTTAAGTAAATCATTTACTTGTCTAGTTTTATCTGGAGATTGATTATAATTGATATTTCTTAAATAGTCACTTTCTTTATAACCATATTTTTGAGATAAAACATATGAAAATATACTTTTAGTGTTATTCTCAATAATTAAAATATTTTTAAACATAATATTTCTTAATTGTCTGTCAAAATAAAATAGTGAATACAATTCTCTAAAACTAGTTCCATCAAGAAACTTTTTTCGATTATCGTCTTTTAAAAACAAATGTCGATAACCCATAAGGAAGAAATAATTTTCTCTTAAGATAATATTTTTAGTATATTCAATATCATCTATTACTAAGCCCTTGCCCTTAAGAATCTCAATTTGTTCATCTAGAGTTTTGAATGTCTTTGTTTCCATAGCATCACCTATTATATTTTAACACATCCAACGAATAAAATATATTACTTATTTGTGAATATATTATGAAAAAAAGATGTTATGCAACATCTTTTCTATTATTTAATTCTAAAGTTAAAACTTTTTGATCTGATTTAACGTTTTGCCTAACTGGTTCTTGTTCAAGAGTAGCAATATTATGATTAATTGCAGCTATTAAGTATTCTTTATAATTTGATAATTTCACTGCATATCCTCTTAAACGTTTTAATATATCAATTACTTCTCTTCTTTCTTGACTTGTAGTTATTTCATTAGATGAAGCAATTATTCTATTTAATAAAGCATTGCATTTTAAACAAAGTTTATCATATACATTTGAGTTTTGTCTTGTTACAAGTTTTTCTAAAACCAAGTTAATTGCATCTAATTCTTTGTTAAAGCTAATGATTTTTTCTTCCATATAATCACCTAAGTATATTATACAGTCTTTTTAATCATACATAACATAACTAATGTATATTTTACATTAATTTTTACATTAATAACCAAGCTCTCTTATCAATTTGTTTACATTTGCTTCATCACTTATATTTGCTTTAATTATTATGTAAGAGTCATCTATCCAAGAAATATAATATAACTTTTCATCTGTAGTAAGTTTTAAACTAGTCCAGTTTTTACCACTACCTAATTTCTTTTGATAGCTATCTCCTACTTCAGTAAATAAATTTTGAGATTCAGATATAAATATTCCTTCAACATCATATTTCTTTTTACCTTTTAAAAAGAAGACACTTATATCACCTTTATAAGCATTATAAGCTGATAAAGCATAATCATAAGCTGATATTGAATCTTTAACCGAATATTCATATCTAGTTAAAGTTTGATAAAATTCATCACCTGTTAAACTTTTTTTAGTTGAGGAACAACCAGTAAGTAAAACAATTGAAAATACCAATAATAAAAATTTATATACTTTCATACTATATACCCTTTCTATTTAATAAATCATACGTATCTACTATCGCGATAAAAGCATTTTTATCAATAAGTTTAATTCCTTCTTTTAATTTATAATAATCTCTAGAAGATATAACTGATAATAATATATGATTTTTTCTTTTAGTAAATCCACCTTTAACATCCAAAGTTGTAAGTTCATATTTTAAATCATTTAAGATATAATCTTTAACTTCTTTTTCGTGTTTAGTAATAATATAAAACATTTTATAATCATTTATTCCAAATTCAGCTTTAGTTATCAAATATCTTATAATTAAAATCATTACAAGTGAATAAAGTCCAAGATTTAAATTTATAAATACTGCAACTAAAATAACAAGTATTATATCTATTACAATTGTATAACTTTTAGAAACAATACCTGTTAATGAAGTAAAAACATCTTCAAGTAAAAATATTGTTCCCGCTTTAAATCCTTGTTTATAAATAATGCTATATCCTATTCCTAAAAGAAAAGAAGCAACTATAATATTAAGCATCATTTCTGGTAATACAATTGGATATAAATTAACTAAAAATTTAGTTAAATATGAAACTAAAGGTATAAATATTGATGGTAGTATATAAGGATATATTGTTTCTCTTTTAACAAATAACATTGAAAATAAAATAAGTATTAAATTTAAAAGAAACATATTTATATAAACATTTGCTCCTGATAAATATGATATAAAGCAAGATAGACCGTCAAGTCCAAAAGAAACTAAATTATTCGGAATAATAAAATAATTTAAACCAATTGCAATAATAAGTGTACCAAATAAAAAATAAATAAATCTTAAAATATTATTCATGTTTGCTCTCCTTTAAAACGGATGCAAGTAAATCAGCTATATCTCCATCAAGTATTTTAGCCGGATTACTTGATTCATATCCACTTCTTAAATCTTTAACTAAACTATAAGGCTCTAAAACATAATTTCTTATTTGACTTCCAAAATCAATTGAACTATTTCCCTTTATAGAATTAATTTTACTATTTTGTTCATCTATTTTCATTTTGTATAATTTACTTTTTAAAATATTAAATGCAATTTCTTTATTTCTAAGTTGACTTCTTTCATTTTGAACAGTTACAACAATTCCAGTTTTTAAGTGAGTTAATCTTACAGCTGAATCCGTTGTATTTACTCCTTGTCCACCATTACCACTTGAACGATACACATCAACTCTTACGTCTTCATCCTTAATATCAATATCAATGTTATCTTTTATTTCTGGAGTAACATTAACGGCAGCAAATGAAGTATGTCTTCTATGATTTGAATCAAATGGACTTATACGAACTAATCTATGTACACCGATTTCTCCTTTTAAGTATCCATAGGAATACATTTTTTTAACATATATAGTAACACTTTTTATACCTGCATCTGTTGCATCTTGTTTATCTATTATTTCATAAGGTATATCATTTTTAGAAAAATATAATGTATACATTCTAAGAAGCATATTAGCCCAGTCTTGAGATTCCGTTCCACCTGCTCCAGGATGTATTTCTAAATAACAATTACATTTATCAAATTCTCCATTTAAAAGAGTATTAATTTCAAGATCACTTATTTCTTTATTAATTATTTCTTTTAAATTGTTTATTTCAGTAGTTAATTCTTTTTCTAATTCTTCATTATCTTCGCTTTCAAGTAATTCAATTAGTTCTAAACCACTTGTAATGTTTTTTTCAAGTTGAATATAATCTTCAGTTTGTTTTTTTAAACTACTAAGTTCAGTAATTATTTCATTATATTTATCTTTATCTGCCCAAATATTTTCATCATTTATTTTACTTTCTAAAATTTGGATTTGATTTCTTAAATTATCAATGTCAAAGTGACCTCCCAATTTCAGCTAGTTTGTTTTTAAATTCTAAAAATTCATTTTTATCCATGTCTTCCTCCTCCTGATGAGTGACCTCCTCCACTTGATCCAATAGAAGAGCCTCCCCCAGAACTACTTGATACTTTATAAGAACTTGTATGACTTCTTATAAACCTATCTTCTTTTACTTTATAGTTAATTGAATCTTTATCTAAATAATCAGTTGCATATTTAGATTTTTTAACCATTTTATTTTTACCAATTTCAACTGGAACAATTATAGCAGTTCCAATTATAGCAATAATTATACTCCAAAATATTGGAACTTTATAAGGCAAAACAATTTTTCCCATATCATCTAATGTTGCATTCTCATATTCTTCTGGTATTCCTGAATTATAATAATCAGTTAAATCATCTATAAATATATTTATTCCATTATAATATGAAACATCATTTTTAAAATATGGATATATTCTATCTAAAATATTTTCAAGACGATTATATGAAAAATATAACTGAGCACTTCCAAATGTATAAATATTAAAATAAGGATTTTCTGAATAAGTATTTCTTAATAATAAAACTCCTGAATAATGATCATATTTAAGTCCGAAATCATTATAGTCATAAAAATCAGCTGCATAATCTTCGTTTTTTGAATCTGATGAATAATAAAAATCTGTTGAAACAAATACAATATCCATATTTGTTAAAAGTTCAAATTCTTGCATTTTTTGTTTTAATGTTTTTTTCTCTTCATCACTCAATAAATTACTATAATCAAATATTTTTTCACTTGCATCTACACAAGGAGTTGAGTTAGCATGATTTATTCTATTAGTAGTCATATCCCATTTTTTATTAACACCATAATTATTAGTTGCATCCCTTACGCAAGTATCAGCATTAACTATACTCGTAAAAGAAAATAAACAAATACTTAGAAATATTAAATATAATCTTTTCATTAATTACTACCTCCTATCAAATAAATAACGTAGGATAGAATTAACACAATAAGCATAAGTGAAATAAATGAAATAACTCCTAGTAAAAAGGCTTTCTTCTTATCTAAAGGAATATTTCCAACAAATTCTCCTGTATCTCCATTCATTGCAAATAAATAATATTTATCTTTATATTTTACATTAACCATATATACTGGCAACATTACATATTCATGGTTAACTTCTTTAGAAGTAATTGTATCATTTACAATTACTTTTGAGGAATAAAGACTTGCACTTCCTAACATAGTTTCCCTAGTAGACCTATTTGATCTTTCTAAAGCATCATTAATAGCAACTTCACTTTCTACATCATATTTTTCTGCCAAAAATCCTGATAAATAAGCATGGTTATAATCAACCAATTTAGTATAATCAAATGGTTCAATTGAATTCATAATATCATTATCAAAACGTGTCGAACCATCTACCGGAATTCTAAAAAAGTTCATACTTCCATCTCTTAAAACTTTGTAATAATCTGTTTTTGTATAATGTGTATCTCCTTTTGTCCAAGAATTAACACGAGTTGCATCTATATCAAGTGCTCCCGAAGAAGATATATCATATAACCAAAATGGAATATATACACCAGTTATTTTTTCAATGTTTTTTTCATTAATAAATTCTTTAGGTATCAAAAGTCTACCTTTTTTTAAACTTTTGAAAGCTTTTATTGCATCATCTTTAGTTTTACTAAAAGGAATTACTTTGCTTGGAGCAAATTTACCAGATAATCTACTTTTTATAATTGAAGAATTTCCACAATAAACACAGAAAGTTGCTGCTGTATTTTCATCAGTAATAATTTCTGCTCCACAGTCAGGACAGTTATAATGTACATATTCAACTTCCTCTTCTTTATTAGAATTTTTTTCATCTTCCATGTTTTTTAATTCTTCAGCACTAAACGACCCACCACAATATTCGCATTTAAATGCTCCGACTTCTGGATTAAAAACAATTGGTGCTTTACAATTTGGACATTTATTATCTATAACTTTAGTTTTTACTTCTGCCATACGGATTCACCTTACCTTTATTATAACAGAGACTATTTTATAAATCTATAAAAAAACCAATGAATCACTTCAAAGGTTTTAATTAATTGCTGTTTACCAATAAACATTTATTAAAATATAATAATTAATTAATACGTTGCTTCTTTTTAGTTACAATTAAATTAAGTATTATAAATAAAATTATGAAACCAATTAAAACTATTTCATTTGTTATTACTGGTTTTAAATTCTCAAAATTAATTACTTCCATTTCTGCTAAAATGTCATTTGTATTTACATACCAATATGGTGGTAAAATATGTGCAACAGCTAAAACACTTTTGGGTAACCATCTTGCTGGTACAAATACACCACACAAGAATGAGGAACCAACAGCAATAACATTAACAAGTCCACTTAAAGCATTTTTATTATTAATAAGATTACTTAAGAATATTGCTAAGGTTAAAGCTACAATAGTAAATATAAATGAATTTATAATATAGAATATGAACATTTCATTTAATATATCACCTTTACATAAAATAATTGATACTAAAACATAAAATATCCATAGTAATATTGCATATATACTGCTAGAAAGAAGTAAATATTTATTTTGTTTTATATAACTTGTACTACTTACTATTGATCTTTTTTTAACATTGATTTGATTAAAACTTGATAATATATTTCCAAGTACAAGAAGTATTCCAGCTACTATGGCATAACTAGCAAAATTATAATAATTAGTAATTCTAGAAGTAGATACTTCATCTTTTTTAGATAATACTTCTGTTTTAATTTCTTTATCTAAAGTATTATTAATGTTTTCTATTGTACTTGCTTCATCATCAAAAAGTTTGATATACGTATCTTGAACACTTAAATATCTATTAAGTATCATACTTGCTAAACTAGATTCATAATCACCAGTGGTATTAATATCAATATTGACTTTTTGTTTACTTTCTATATCACGACTATAGTTTTCTGGTATATATATAATTGAATTAACTTGTCTATAAAATAAGGCATCCTCCAAATTATTTTCATCTAAATCTTTTACATTTGTAAATTTTTCAAGATATTTAACTAAATTTTTAGATAACTTACCAGATTCATCTTTATTAACTATTACAATATCAGGTTTATTAGCAACGTAATTAATATTAGATTCATTAGTTTTAACATTTAATCCACCAAAGCCAAGTAAAAGAACAGTATATAAAATAATTATTCCTATCTGACTTTTTAACACTTTAAAAAATGTACTAAATACTGTCATACTTAACCCTCCTCATTGTATTTATAGAAAGAAAAATCATTACTAAAGAGAATAAAAACATTAATAGTATATCAGTAAAATATCTCATTCCTCCACCGTAATAATATAAACAGTAAAACGAATCAGTAAGCATTGCTGCTGGATTAATATAACTAGAAACAGGTACATAAGTATCCATGATATATTTCATAGTTATTCCCATCATTCCTGAGAAAAAACAACATATCATAGAAATAGCTATCATTATTCCTGTTTTAGCTCCGTCTTTAACCTTTAAACATCCTATAAATAAACCTAAAGATAAACCAGATAAAGACCCAACAATAGTTGATAATATTAAATATGGAATTGTTGATCCATAATCTACTTTAAGAACAAATATTGTATAAAGTAATAGTAACGATACTCCAATAAGTTCAGTTACAAAACTTGCACATAAACTGGCAAACACTAATTTACTTTTTTTAACTGGAGAAACGTTATTTCTTTTACCAACATTATCTATATTTGCTTGTTCTTTATTAATAGCAGCTATTGATAAAAGTCCACCATATAAACAAGCAAGAGCTATAACTGTATAATATTCAATCATTGTATAACTCATCTTTTTACCACTTATGTCATTTACACTTGCATCGGTGTTCATAATTTCATTTACTTTTTCTTTTATTTCACTAATATCAATGCTTTGATATTTTTTTAAGTCTTCTATAACATAAGTGTTTACAAGTGACGTATTTACTTCAATTTCTTCAACAACACTTGTTAAAATAGTTTGATATATTCCATTAGATTTTATTACAACACGTGGTTCATTTCCATCTAAAATTAAATATCCAATAATATCTCCTGAATTAAGTAAATCTAAAGCTTCAGTTTCATTTGTATATTTAATATCAAAGAGTTTATCATCATTATCACGACTTAAAGAAGAAAAAGTTTCTTTATAAATTTCATTATTTTTAAAATCTTCATTGTTTACAATAGCGATATTGGAAACATTTAAAGACTCTTCTTTTTCAATATTAGAAAAAGCCATTTTAAAGAACGATGCTAATACAATTGGAAAGGCAAAAGTCCAAAATATTAGCATTTTATTTCGAAGTAAATATAATAATGAGTATCTAAATTTATGAAAGAACATTAGTCTCTCAAATCCTTTCCTGTAAGTTCTAGGAAAACATCATTAAGCGTTGGTTTATAAGATGAAATACTTGTATAAGATACTTTATTTTTATTTAATATATCCATTAATTCACCAATATTATTTTTGCCTTTTTTATAAGTAATAGTTAAAATCCCATTATTATAATTAACTTCATCTACCGTTTTCTTATTTTTAATTTCAGTTAAAACTTTATTATTTATATTTGTAGATTCAATAATTATTTTTTCTTCAATATTTGATATTTCTTTTAATTCTTCACTTGTTCCTTGAGCTAATATGCAACCTTTATCAAGAATAATAATTCTATCACAAAGTATTTCAGCTTCTTCCATATAATGCGTTGTATATATAATTGTTGCCCCATTATCTCTTAAAGTTTTAATATTGTCTAAAATATTATTTCTACTTTGTGGATCAACTGCTACTGTAGGTTCATCAAAGAAAATCAATGTAGGTTTATGAGCAATTCCACAAGCAATGTTTAATCTTCTTAAAAGCCCACCACTTAATTGTTTAGGATAAAATTTAGTAAACTTTTCAAGACCAACTAATTTAATTGCATCTTCAACATAATTTTTACGTGTGTTTTTATCTTTTATATAAAGTCCACAAAAGTAATCTATATTTTGAGTTACAGTTAGTTCATCAAATACAGCTACTTCTTGAAAAACTACACCAATATCTTTTTTTATATCATAACTAGTAGGTGTCATTAATTTTCCAAAAATAGTTATTGTACCTTTTTGATAATTAAGCAATGATAATATAGAATTAATTGTTGTTGATTTACCACTTCCGTTTGGTCCAAGTAAACCAAGTATTTCACCTTCATAAACATCAAAAGATAAATTATCTACAGCTTTTAAATTCTTATATTCTTTAGTTAAATGTTTTATTTCAATTACTTTTTTCATTTTTCTACTCCCTACTAGTTACGTTTATTGATCCTACACCGCCATCAATAAATAGTCTTGTTTTTCCGTTACCAACAGTCATTTCATCAGCAATAAATGAACCATTAAGATTTATACTACCTACACCTTTTGAAGCAGTTAGAGTATAATTTTTAAGACTATCTAAAAGATTTAAATTAAGTGATCCAACTCCGCCATCAATGTTAGCACTGTCACTAATGATAGAAGATATATTTACACTTCCTACTCCAATGGATAATTTCAAACTACTAATTTCTCCAGATTCAATAGAAAGTTTACCAACTCCGCCATCTATAGTTAAGGAATTACTTGCATAAATACTTTTAAATGTTGATCTACCAGTACCTAAATCAAAGCTACCATCTTTAAATTTTAATGCACATGAATTAAGTGAACCAACACCAACTCTAATCACTAATCTTTCATAGTCATGATTTTCTGGAATAGTTAAAACTAACTTGCTATTACTTTTTACTTTTATGAAATTAGTATTTTTTTCTTTAATTACTAAAGTATTATCTTTAATATCATATTTAACATTTTTATTATTAGTTTCTATTTTATAGTTATCACCAGAAATAATTTCAAATTTTGTTGCACCTAATTCAATAGTCATATTTTTAATGTCTTTTAAAGCAACTGAGTTTTCAAATGAACTTATATCTTGCATATCTCTGTAATCATACTTATCATCGTTTAATTTTACTGATGAAACTACCTCAGTTATTAAGCTAACTATTGCTCCAATTATACTTATAACTATTATTGCAGCTAAAGCATAAGCACAATATTTTACGACATTCTTCTCATTACTCATTTTATATCAATTCCTCCAAATAGACTTGAACCATTAACATATATTGTAATTTTGTTATCTTGGTTAATTTCACGCTTGTTATCTACCCCACCAAACATTGAAGATGATGATACTACTACATTCATATTTTCTGGAACTAAAATATCAATTCCTCCAAATATAGCACGAGCATTTATAACAACATCTTTTTTAATAATTGCTTCTCTTAAATCAAGTTTTATTCCTCCGAATACCGCTTCCATATTGATTCCATCAAATTCTTCTTTAGAATAAGCAACTTTTTGACCAGAAAAATATGCACTCACGTTTTTTTCACTTTTAGAATTTTTATTTAATTCAGATATTTTTCTATTTATTTTAGAATTGAACATATCTTTAAATACCATTGATAATCCTAAAATAACTAACAACATTGGTATTAATAATTTCCAAAAAGTTTCAAAAGAAATAATATCTTGACATCCTAATAATAATAAAACACCAATTATTAAACCAATAATACTTCCAGTTTTCTCCTTATCTGTTATTAAACCAATAAAACATGGAATAATTATGAACAAAGTCCACCATCCATCAAAGAATAATTCAATGCTTGTTAATCCTAAAGAATTAAGCCCGATTATTACACCTAATGCAATTAGCACTAGTCCCCACATAATATTACTAAATTTTCTCATATAAACTTTCCTCCAACTTTCAATAATATTAAACATAATATAACAACTGTTATATTTCAATATATATGTTATATTAACTTATACTTTTTGTCAATTATTAATACATACTTTTTTTAATTTTACATATATTACGATAGGTGATTATCATGGAAAAATATAACTATTTATTGATAAATAATAAATCTTATACTTTATTTAGTAAATGTGAATTAAATTCTTCTACATATTTATATTTAATAAATACAATCTATCCTTATGATAAATTAATTGTAAAATATACTAATAATAAAATAAAAACTATAACTAATGAAAAATTAATTAATAAACTAACTCGTATGCTTCTAGATTCTTATAGATTAGAATATGATATACTAACTTAATCTTTACTTATAATATATGCATATATACCAATTATTAATGTATAAACTACAACACTATAGGTACTAAATCGTTCTACAATACCAAAATAATTTGGATTAACTATAGAGCTTAATATTGCACCAAGCATCATAAAAAGTAAAGTCATAAGTGTTGCTTTATAAGATGGCTCTAGTAAAGATGAGAATATTGAACTTATTATTACTCCAATTCCTATCTTAACAATATTTAAAGATCAAAGTAACATAGAAATTAAAATATATAATATTCCTAATGCCGATAAAACAATAATAACATCATATTTTATTAATTGTTATAAAAAAATGTCACAACGACATTTAATTTTTCTTTTCTAAAAAACAACCTTTTTCATGTGAATAAATAATTCCTATTGCTTGAAGATATGAATATATCATAATACTTCCAACAAATTTCATTCCACGTTTTTTTAAATCATTAGATATCATATCTGAAAGAGGTGATGTTACTTTATCATTTTCATAATATATTTTATCTTCAGAATAAACTTTTAAGTAATTGTAAAATGATCCGTATTGATTTACTATTTCTTTATAAATTATGGAATTTGTAATACTTGCCTTTATTTTTAACTTATTTCTAATTATATTTTTATTGTTAAGTAACTCATTTATTTTTATGTCGTCATATTTAATAACTTTATCAATATCAAAATTATCATAAGCTCTCATAAATTCATTTTCTTTGTTTAATATACACTCCCAAGATAAACCCGCCTGAAAAGTTTCTAATACAAACATTTTATATAAGTATTTTTCATTTGTATTTAAAACTCCCCATTCAGTATCATGATATTTTACATATTTTTCATTTTTTAAATTACACCAACTACATCTTTTCATTTAAACCTCATAATATATATTTACTAAATCAAGTAATTTTTCTTTATTATTAATTCCACATCCAAAACCAACTAACTTTTTATTTTTTCCAATTATTCTATGACAAGGAATAATTAAACAAATTGGATTTTTATTAAGTGCACCACCTACTGCCTGAGCAGACATTTTTTTAATATTTCTTTTTTTAGCAATGGAGAAAGCTATATCTCCACATGCATTTGCACTTTGGAGTAAATTTTGGAGATGTTCCACTAAAATAAATATCAAGCCATTCTTCCACTTCTTTGAATGTATCTTCATTTTCACAATTTTTTTCTTCGTTACTGAAAATAAGTTTAGTTAAATATTCTCCGTCAATTGCTAAAAGTATATTATCAAATCCTTCTGGTGTTTTATATATTTTATAATACTTCATATTTAATCACTTTTTCTAATTTTTATTATATCATCTTCTTTTATATCACCAATTAGTAAAGAAGAATTATCATCATGTAACTGCATATTTTCTTTTACTCTGCTTTCATCAAAATTTGCATAACAATATTTGCACATATGCATACAAGTATTATATTCTCCAATATCAACCATTGAAACACAATTGCATATTTTTTCTTTTCTAGCAGTCCATTTTTTCTTAAAAACTTTTCCAGTAAGTTTATATGCAAGATCAGATGACATACATTCTCCTTTAGTAAAACCATATTCTTCTAATGTTTTATACTCAAAGCATGTTTGAACACTCATTCCATGGCTTTTAGCAATTTCACTAAAGTTTTTACCAATTGTTTCAAAATCGGATTCACTAAAATCACGATACTTTAATATATTATAATTTTTTCTTACATTTTTATAGTCATCTATAAAAGATACAATTATAGTTTTTATATATCCATCTAATAAATTACATAACTTACTAAATGCTTGAATATGATACTTTAAATTGTACTCATTATTTAGAAATATTGGATCATATCTGACTACAACATTTTTTTTACCAAGAATTTCACTTAATTTCTTTACTGCATCAATAATTAAATGTTTATCAATTACATTTGGTTCTATGTCCTTTTTATAAGGTGTAATTGTTACATGAAACATAATTGGTTTATTTATCTTTTTAATATAATCTAATATTGGTAAAGGATTTTTTGTACAAAAAAGAATCACATCTACATCATCAAAATAAATTCTACTTACTAAATTTCTATTAAATGGATTTCTTACATCAACAAATCCTTCTTCATATCTTTTAATAAACCATTTAGTATAAAAAGCAACTATATCTGTTCTACCACTTACATTTAAAATCATTTTACCACCTAAAAAAAGAGTATAACTGAATTATATATCTTTTGTTATTTTTTTTCATTATTTGTTTTAACTACAGCGAAAATATTAGATAAAACAAGCCTAAACATAATGGTAAGTAAATACTACTACTTTTATCAGCCATTGTTAATATTAAAAATATAATACTAGAAATTATTAGTAGTATGTTTGCTAAATTTAATAATTTTTTAGAATCATTTTTCATATAGTCTCCTTTATCCAAGATATAATAGTATCTTTAGTTTGCTTATCAATATCTTCTTTAGACAACCTTTTATACTGTTGTTTCGCTCTCATTATATCATTATCTCCATCGATTTTTCTTAAAATATGATTAACATTTTGTGGCACAAAAGTTTTAAAATTTGAATTTAACTTTTCTAATGAATGATAATCAGTATTTAAATCAGCAGTTCCGGTAATCGCTAAAACTTTACCAGAATAATTATTTAAAATATTAGTAAAACATTCATCAGTTAAAGATCCATGTTCTCTCATATATTTCGTATTAAATAAAGCGCCATTAAAGAAATATCTTTCTTTTTTTGATTTTTCAGCTTTTTTAAATAAATCATTAAATTGCTTTTCTATTTTTTCCCTAGTTAAAACTTTTTTTAAATACCATGCTATAAAACCTTTTTTATTTTCATATTGTTTTAAAACCAATAAATTTTGATATATTAAAGCACTTTTCATACTTGTTCCTGCTCCACCTAGTAAAAGTAAACCGTTTACTTCAACCTTTTTAGTCAAAAGTGTAGCTATCATTGCGCCTTCACTGTGACCACAAACGATTACTCAATTTGAATCAACATATTCTAAATTTTTACCATAGTTTATAACACTTACTGCATCTTCTACTAAATCACTTAATCCTGCAATTTTATAATTTCCTGTTGACTCATGAGTCCCACGTTTATCATATCTTATGGTAACACATCCAATTGATACAAAAATATCTGATAAATTTTTATAAAAGTTAGTTTTAAACTTTTTTGTATTCCCATCATGGTCTGTTGTACCTGTTCCCATAAGTAAGACCACCAACGGTTTCTTATTATCTTTATCTAAATAAGAAATAGTTGCTCCTATATTAATACTACCTTTAATAATTAATTTTTCTTCTTTAATCATCATATACTCCTTATTTTATTAATTTATGTCTTGCATATCCATTTTTTCCACAACTTGGACATTTAAGATATCTTTTAAAAGGAGTATGTGGAGCCAAGAGATAATTTATTAAAGTTGGTTTAAATTTATATTTACAATGTTTACATTCATAAACTCCAGTATCAAAATCAAGTATCACTGCATTAATAAAACAAATTATAAATGTAACTATTCCAAATAAAATTAAGAATATTTTAATTGAATCATTATTTACAATAATTGAAATTAAAATCATAACTGTCATTACAAGAGCACCAATAACAGCTATTGAAAAAGATATTGCTAACTTTTTCTTACTCTCTTCTTTTTCTTTTAAAATACGTAAAAGATTTTCTTCGGCATTTTCTATGTAATTTTTTTCATCAATCTCTTTTCCACTTAAAAGTTCATTTACACTAATTTCAAGAATTTCACATAAAGGTAACATAAGAGACACTTCAGGTAACCCATTACCACATTCCCATTTACTAATAGTTTTTTCACTAATAAATAATTTATCAGCTAATTGCTTTTGAGTTAAGCCTTTCTCTTTTCTTTTTTTTGAAATAAATAAACCAACTAAACCTTGATCCATAATATCACTCCTTCTGCTAACACTTTATATTATTTTACTATAAAAAAGAACCTACGTAGCGTAGAGTTCTATAATTTAGTTTAAAATATAAATTGATACATTTAAATATAAAGCAAACAATAACCAAATAAAGTAAAGGATTTGTAAGTAAGCAGATAACTTATTTTCTAGTTTCATTTCTTTAATCATTATTGCAACAAATATAATTAAAATTAATAATTCTATTGTTGAAAACAAGTAAGTTTTAAACATAAAGAACAACGGACTCCATAAAGAATTTAAAATAAGTTGTATTCCATAAACTTTATATAAGTTTTTATTATACTTACTTGATAAGTATAAGGATATACTCATAAGAAAATACAATATTGTCCACACAATTGGAAATAAAATCTTTGGTGGAAAAAGTAATGGTTTTACTAAAGAATCTGTATCAAAGTTTATAAATATCGTAGGTAATAAAGCAATTCCAAATGTAATTAATAATATGATAATAAATTTTTTCATGTTATCACCATAATTATTATATTTATTTTTTTATAAACTATTACTATTTATTTAAAATTGCATCAATTGGTTTCTTTTTAGATATCTTTATAATTGGTAAAATACTTGAAGCATATGTAACAACAAATACAACAAGGAATATTACAAAAAATTGTCTTACACCAACAATGAATGGAGATGTTAATATACCAGTTGAATTCAATAGCAACCTATTCATTTTATTTGAAACTATAACCAAAAGAATAGATGCAACTGTACCAGAAATAATACATAAAGTAAATGCTTCCCATAAGAATATATTCATGATATCTAATCCGCTTGATCCTAAAGCTCTTAATATTCCTATTTCTTTTTTACGATAATTAACGCTTAAAACCATAAAGTTAGAAATTAAGAATACTGTAAATACTAAGAAAATTATACCAGCATATAAAGTTATTTTTTTAATTGATTTAATCATAGAAATTTCTGTATATATACTATGACTATAAGTTGATTTAATAGCTAATTTAGAATCAATTGGAAACATTTTATTAATCTTAGCTAATTGGTTTTTTGATTTAATTGGATATAATATACTATTTAGTTCAAGTTCCGATTTAGTGTATTCACCTAATAAATCTTTTGAAAAATAAATGTATGATTGAGAAAAATCATCTTCAGATGAATCACGATAATAAACACCAACAACTTTAATATCTTTTATATTCTTAAATGCATTCCCATCTTCATTATCTAAGTATCTTAATTCTAAATCTGCATTACTACCGATTATATTTATCTTTTGAATATAGTTTGTAATAAATTTCTTTTCAGCTAATTCATAATTACCAAATGATTTTGTCATATAATTATTTAAATTATCATAATATTTAGAATCTTTATTAGTAATCGTATCTAGTGGTAATATAACTTCATTTTCTTTTAAAGAATTAGTTTTAACCCATGACTTACCATCAAAATATTCTATTTCATGATCAAGTACAGCAACATTATAATCAAAGCTATCGTTCTCTTCATCTGAAAATTTTAACATAGGTGCAATATAAGATTTCAAGTTCGAATATTTAATATCTTTTCTTGCATTAATAAATTCTTTATTAACAAATATTTTAAATAAAACATTTGATATATAATTAGCATTAATATTACTTAAATCATAATTAATAACACCAACTATCTTTACTTTATCTTCACCTAAATAGAAAGTATAGTTGCTATTAATTATGTCTTCATATGAATCAGGTTTATAATAATGTTCAGATTCAAATTCATCTTTAGCAACTTTTTCATATACTTCAACGCCATTTCTTATAAGCATATCAGCTATATAATTAGAAATTACTACATCATTTGTTCCTTCTGGATTTTTACCAGTAAGGCTTTCTTTTAAGACATCTGATATATTATCTGCTACAACAAAACTAATCTTTCCATCATTACCGACACTATTAAGATTTGCATAATCCTCTTTAATGTGCATAATGCTATAAACACCTTGACCCCATCTATTTTTCATATTAAAATTATATACTTCAAAACCATTAGAATTCATTTTGTTTCTAACTTCTTTAGCATCTTCTTGTTTTAACTCAGTAGAAACAAATCTTAAATTTTTATCTACCTCATAAATATCTTGAGAACTGACTTCGATAAACTCTTCATTTTTTTCTGTTAAATATTTAGTATGGGCTTTGTTAAAATTAAGACTTGAAAGAGTGTCTGTACAACTAAAGAATCCAAGAGTAATAATTACTAAAAATATAGTTATCGTTAATCTCAATTTCTTATGATTTAAGCTTCCAGCACCTAATTTAAAGCTATCTTTAAAAGGAAGTTTAGAAACAACAGTTTCATAATTACTTTCTTGAGTTTCTATTTTCTTCTTATTTGTGTCATTTATAATTTTTCCATCTTTAACTTCAATTATTCTATCTGCATATTTTTTAGCATAATCTTCATCATGTGAAACCATAATAACAAGTTTTTCTTTTGAAATACTTTTCAATAAATCCATTACTTGATTTCCAGTATCACTGTCAAGATTTCCTGTTGGCTCATCTGCTAAAATAATTTTAGGATTTTTAATCAAGGCTCTAGCTATAGCAACTCTTTGTTTTTGTCCACCTGATAATTCATTAATCTTTCTGTTTTTTAAATTAGTTAATTCAAGTTTATCTAATAAGTCGTCTATTTCTTTTTCATTAATTTCTTTTTGTTGTAATTGTAATGCAAGAATTATATTTTGATAAACATCATACTCTTCTAATAAGTTAAATTCTTGAAATATGAATCCAACATATGTATTTCGATATGAATCAAAATCTTTTTGACTAAAATCTTTACTACTCTTCCCTAATATAATCATATCTCCCGAATCATAAGAATCAAGACCGCCTAAAATATTAAGCATGGTAGATTTACCTGATCCACTCTTTCCTAATATAAAGGTCATTCCTTTATTGTCAAAAGTTACAGACACATTATCTAGCGCTGTTGTATTAGTACCTTTTTTTGCTTTATAAGTTTTACAGACATTTTTTAGTTCTATCATACATACTCCTCCATTGATATACGTTATCAACTTAATTATATCAATTTAATATTATAAAGTAAAATATAAAATAAACAAGCTATTTATAACTATTATAATAAAAAAACAGTATATATTTTACTGTTTCATATCTTCAAAACTATAAACTATTCTTTGATTCTAAATTTTTCTTTATATATGAAGTCATATCATAGATAAAAATAAAGACTCCAATAACTTTTAATCCTACAGAGACTCCATCTAGAAATCCTTTAATAAAAGTTTCATCTTTAACCTATTTAAGAACTTCTAAACAATTAATAACATCGCTAAAATAGAATATTAAGATACCAATAAATGCATATCTTAATTGCTTAAATTTATCTATTATCCAAAGTAATCGAATAATAACTTTTTCATCCGAAGTTTCTTCTCCATTTAATAAAGCTGCAATAGTTATATCTAAGATATTACATAAATATTCTAAAATAGCTATTAAAACATTTTTAAATTTTGAAAATTACATTGTTAATGCCTTTGATTATGAGTTATCTAATGGACTAATTGAAGGTACTAACAACATTATTAAACAACTTAAACATAATGCTTGTGGTTATAGAAAATTTGCTCACTTAAAAGCTAGAGTTATGCCTGAAAAAGGTATCTATAATCCTCTTACTTCATAACAAAAGAAGACTATTTCTAGTCCTCTTTTACAATTCATTTATCATTAGTTTTTGGTTTCACCAACACTACTTGACATTGAACCGATACCTAACTCCCATAAGTCATCTTTGTCATCTTTTTTATTTTTGGATGACAAATGGATGACAGATGACAAATTTCAAGATTT
Source organism: uncultured Bacilli bacterium (assembly GCA_934098345.1). Lineage (GTDB taxonomy): Bacteria > Bacillota_I > Bacilli_A > RF39 > UBA660 > CAG-582. The sequence continues at coordinate 2,321 of CAKONX010000014.1, read as the reverse complement.
TTTTGTCCTCCCAAATCTCTGGAAAGCCTTATTTTATAAGTTATTTACCACAACATTGTTTATATTTTTTTCCTGAGCCACAAGTTCATCCTTTTCTAGTATTATTTGTACTATGTAAAACTATCTGTATTATATGTTTTTAAAGGTCTGAATAGTTCTGGTAAGGTTATGTATAAATAGTATTATTTGTACTATTTTTACTATGTGTTTTCTTCTCAATGAACACAAAATGCACACAATGTATCCATTCGTTCTCAAGATTAATTAATTTGAGTATATAAATAATATATACTGCTGACTAAATTATACTATAAAACAAAAAAATAAGCAACACACCCAGATGCGTGTTATAGCATTTTTGAGTATGTTGCTTTTATTCTAATATTCAAAAATTTGATACTCTGATATTTCTTTAATAAGATCAGATTGCATCATTTGATCAAAAGCATCTGTTGCTCCCTTTCTTGAATCTGATGTACTTGATACATAATAGTTTTCTGTTGTTTCTATATTTTTGTGACCAAGCATATCTGCAACATCTCTAATCTCTACTCCAGTCTTCAATATTTTTGTTGCATAACTACCTCTTAAATCGTAAAATCTAACTTTTTCAATTCCTAGTTCCTTATGAATTATTTCAAATGGATATCTAACTAAATCTGTCCCAACATATTTTCCATTTGTCTTAGTAAAAACTAGATTTAGATTTTCTTTCTCACTATCATTATCATTCTTTTCTACTATTCTTTGTTCTACTACCTTTCCATATTTGTTTTTTACATCCTCTAAATAGTAGTAAGTATATTCGCTACCCAAAGCTTCCTTTAAAAATTTCTGTTTTTCCTTATAATTTTTTAATGCAAATAATAATGTCGGGCTAATATACACTATTCTTTCTCCTGCTATCGTTTTTGTACTTCCTAAATACCATCTGCCTTTATCATCTTTGGTTTTATCATATACACTGTGCTTAACATAAATAATTCCATTCTCTAAATCAATATCTTCCCATATTAAAGCAAATACTTCTCCTGTTCTCATTCCAGTAAAACATGATGTTAAAAATGAGCAAGTAAAAGTATCGTTATATCTAAATCTATATAATATCTTATTTATCTCTTCAGGAGTATATAAATGTTTCGGATCTGATTTAGTTATATCCATTCTAGGTAACCTTAAAGTTAAGGCTGGATTATATTTAATAAATCCGTATAAATCACACGCATCCCTAAATGTTCCCTTAACTACTTTTAAAATATTTCTAAAATATGATCTTGAAAAAGAATATTCATCGCATATTTCTGTAATAAACATATTTAATCTTACGCTTGTTAAAGTAGATAATCTATACATACCTAATCTTGGTCTTATATATTTATCAATTATAGTTTTATATTTACAAATTGTATTATATTTCAAATTGCTTTTACAATAGTTATCTAACCAGTAATTCAAATAATCACTATAAGACAACTTACTCTCTTTAAACGGAACTCCTGCATTTAAATATTCTGTTTGTGCAATGCTTCCTGCTTCTTGAGCCTCAGCTTTAGTTTTAAAACCAGACTTGTTGATAAATTTTCTAACTCCCCCTTGTGAAGCTATTTCAAATCTATACTGATATACATTTCCCCTCTTTTCTATTTTTATTTGTCCCATTGATCATTCTCCAAATCATCTAAACACAAAGGTTTAATGCTATCTAAATTTGATAAATCTTTTCCTTGGTTTTCATTTAAAAATTGTTCTAATGCTTTTTTTAATATTCTAGTGCTACCTAGTTTTATGGCTGGTAGGTATCCTTTTTTTATTAAAGTATAAACATAATTTGGACTACAATGTAAAACTGCTGCTACATCTCTTACTGTATAAACCATTGTTTCATTCATATAATTTTTCCTTTCATCCTTTCTTTGAACTACATAAACTACTCCAACAAAAAAACAACTAAAATAAGTTGTCTATACGCTTCTTAAAACTGCATGAATATAATATCTATCTGTCTTTTGTCTATTCGATTCGTGTGAGCAAGAATATAAAGTAATAATTTTATCTTCTTTTACATTTACATCTACTTCCGTTTTATAATTGCTTTTTTCTTTAATCATATCAATATATTTTTTATATTCTTCAATAGAATTAAATTTTTGATTGTATGATTCTGATGTCGTATTATCTATATATGCACTAAATATTTCTGCTATATAATTTCCAGATGGTGTATATAGCATATAAGTAGGATGCTCTTCATAAAAAGACTTATTCATGTATTTATATATTTCTCCAAACATAGATCCGTTTTTTGTATGATGACCATATAT
>CAKONX010000013.1 GCA_934098345.1 uncultured Bacilli bacterium | reverse complement strand
GTTCATACATTTGCTTATTTTTTTTAACTATAACTTGTAAAATAATTCCCGCGATCCACAATAGAAGTGATAATGTAATTAAGAAACAAGCGAATATTAAACTTGGAAATTTCAACACTAATCCAGTTTTAAAATATTCAATAAATACTGGTATAGCTAATACTACCCCAACTACTAAAAATAATATTGCAAATATATTAAAAAATAAAGCTGGACGATATTCTTTAAATAAAGTTCCAATAGTTTTTAAAACTTTAATTCCATCCGAATATGTATTAAGTTTGGATACACTCCCTTCTGGTCTATCTCTATATTGAACAGGTATTTCAACTAACTTAAAGTTTTTATCAACTGCATGAATAGTCATTTCAGTTTCTATTTCAAATCCCTTTGATAATACTGGAAAGTTTTTTACAAAATCATAAGAGAATGCACGATATCCAGTCATCACATCTTTTACATTATTTTTAAATATTTTATTTATTAAAAATCTTACTATTCTATTTCCAAAATTATGAAATGGCCTTTTATTTTCTTCAAAATATGTACTAGAAAGTCTATCTCCGATAACCATATCAGCTTTACCGCTTAAAACAATATCACACATTTCACGAGCATTTTCTGCAGGATATGTATCATCTCCATCAATCATTAAGTAACAGTCAGCATCAATATCTCTAAACATACTTCTAATTACATTACCTTTTCCTTGACGATATTCATATTTAACAATTGCTCCAGCTGAAGAAGCTAACTTATCTGTTCCATCACTAGAATTATTATCATAAACATAAATGTCTGCTTCTGGAAGAGCTTTTTTATAATCTTTTACAACTTTCTCAATAGTTTTTGATTCATTATAGCAAGGTATTAAAACTGCTATTTTCTTTCCATCATCTTTTTTCATTTTTTTCACCTCTTAAATCACTTATAAATAATAATATCATAAATGGAAGAATAAACATATAAGGAAGAGCATATCTAAAATATGTATTAGCAGGAGATATAAAACATATTAAAATAGATGCATATATTGGTATATACGGAATTAGGTTTTTCTTTTTCTTAATATATATACTTAAAATAAGTACGATCCAAGTTGAAAATCCTATACTACTTATAAGTCCAATCCCTGGCAGATATGGGAATACACTTTCATAAAAGATTAAAGAATCCCTTAAAAATTTTGTGTTTTTATTAAAATGATAATCTACAACATTATTCTTTACTACTCTTTTATCATAAGTATCATATACATACCAATAATGTTGATTTGGGTAAATATAACCATACATATTATCTAACGTTGCATTAATATATGTAACTGGATATTTTAAAAGATACTTAAACCAGACTTTAAAATAGGCACTTATTTCATCTTTAGTTGCATATTTATTAAACTCATTTTTAACATCATCTGCAAGTCTTGGATCATATCTATCCTTTAAAGTATCATAAATTAAAATTTTATCTATTACTTCTTTATCCCTTTTAGTAATTCCTTCATCATGATATTTAGCTAATCTAGCTGTTTGTTGAAAAGGAACCGATAACACTTCTCTTATGCTAGCATCAGCTATACCAAGATATGGAACTAATATTTTATTAAACGAAATAACAACTAAACTAAAACTAAATAAACTAATAACTAATTTTTTTATATTTATTTTACTATAAAACATTAATCCAATAAAAGAAAGAATTGCTATATAAAGTCCATTATGCCTCATTAAAGATAAAAGAATAATATCTATAGTTATAAAAGTAATATACTTAACAGATACCTTTTTATCTTTATAGTTTCTTACAACATCAATCATAAATAAAATCAACAAAGCCATAAATGCTGTATACAAAGTATCTTTAACAGCAGATACTGAATAGAAAGCATAATGTGGAACAATTAAATAAATTAAAAGTAATATAAATCTTAATTTTAATGAACCACCAACATCTTTAAAAAACTTAATTGTATAAGCAAGTACACTTACATATATAATAGTTTGAATAAACGTATATATAAATAAACCAAAATTATCATTTATTAAAAATCTTCCTAAATCAATACACCAACCAATTAAATAAGTTTGCATTATTGGATGATGATTAGTCATAAACACATTAGGATTTCTCTGTATAGCCCAGTCAACATATTTTGTACGAACATTATAGTATTGAAGTATTTGATTAGATGGATCTGGTGATAATACAATCGGATAAAAAGCTATCATAAATATAGAAAAAAATAAAAATATAACTATAAAAGATGCTTTAAAAGGATGAGTATCAAAGTAATTTAGAAACTTAGTAAAATGTTTATTTCTAGGTTTCAGTTCTTTAAACTTAAGTGATTTTAAAAATAAATCTAAATAATATAAACAAATCTTAAAAATAGTAAAAAAGCCAATAAATTTAAATATAGTTATTACAAATGTTGCAATGTTTGACCAAATAAGGCCAATATTACCAGAACTTTGAGCGCATTCGCCTAGAATCATAAATATACTTAAAATAACACTTATTATATTTTTACTTTTACTTAATTTAATGTTTTCCTTTGATAAAGTCTTTATTACCAATGCAAAAATAATCATCATACCAAACACATTAGTATTATAAAGTTTTGCTAAATTAGAAGCAGCTAAATTCTTAAAAGAAAAAATACTTATAAATATTGCAATAGATGCACATATTGAAAAACATATGTTTTTAAAAGTTGTCTTCATTCCTTTTCTCCTAACATAATCTATTTTTAGTATACTATTTTTTATATGTTATAGCAAACAAAAAGAATGAATTATTCTTCATTCTTACTAATACTTGCAAATGTTCTATTACGTAAATCTTGATATAATAAACATTTGTTATAAACTTCTTCATTTTTACCCTTACAAATAACCTTTCCTTTATCTAAAACTATAACTTTATCAGCTATTTCCATCATTTCGGGTTTATGAGTTATCATGAGAATAGTATGATCATCTTTTAAATCTTTTAATAAAGCAGCAATTTCACTTGTATATGCTTGATCTATATTACTAGTAATTTCATCAAATAATAGAATTTCAGCTTTGGTAAGTAATGCTCTTGCTATCGCTAGTAACTGTATTTGTCCCTCAGAAAATATATGGCTTTCATCACTTATAACTGTACTATAAGTTTTAGGAAGACTCATAATGTAATCGTGTATGCCCACTCTTTTACAAGCTTCCATTTGATGGTCTAAATTGTTATCTACAAGACCCAAATTATCTCTTATACTCATATTAAATATAAATGATTTTTGAAATACTCCAGATACATTAGATGCATATACTTTTTTAGTATAATTATAAATGCTTTCATTATCGACTAATATTCTTCCATCAGTTAATTTATTTAATCTATATAGTAAATTTATAATTGTTGTCTTTCCACTTCCTGAATGACCAACAATAGCTGTAATTTCATTAGGATAAACTTTAAAGTTAACTTTATTTAAAATATCTTTATTTCTAATTTTATAAGAAACATTGCTAAATGTAATAAGACCATTTATATAGTCATTATCTACTATTCCAAATTCAGAAGTTGTTCCATTTGTATAATCTAAAATAGTTTTAATTCTATTAACTCTAACTTCATAGTTACTTAATTCTAGTAAATAAGCAAGTAATTTATCAGTACAAGTTACAATTAATTCAAAGTAACCAATTAATAAAACAAGTTTATCAATACTCATATTTCCTTCTACTACTAGGTAAGCAAGAACAATATATAAAAGTATTTTTACTACATAAACCAAGTATGGAATAACACATGATCTTTTATATAAATAAGATCTTTTATTTTTATATTCTTCTCTCCATTTATTTCTAGATTTATCCAAATTTTTATTAATATTTGGCATTACATTTAAAGATTTTATTTGTTTAATATTAGCAAGTATTTGATTTAAAATATCAATTATTTTATCTTCATACTTTCTTGTTCCTTCATAATATTTAGAAACTTTCTTTGAATTATTATTCATAAGTTTTATATAAATAACATCTACTAATATAACAAATAAACCAATATAAACATTATAGTACATAAATACTATAAATATAATAACAATTTGTATAATACGCATTAATGCTTCACTTGCCGCATTAACTATATCAACTAAATATCTTATATCATCACTACAAGTATCAACTATTTTCCCTTTAGATATTTTACCAAAAATAGAGTCATTATTTGATATATGTTCAAATAATTTTTTTTGAACATCCATATGGTAATAATCAGCAAGTCTTGTATAAGTGTAAGAATTCCATCTTAAAAATGAAAAATACATAATATAAAATATCAAATACATTAAAACATATATCCATATTCCATTAAAATGCCCATCACTTATAACGGCAATAATACCTGAAGTAGCTATTGGAGGTAAAAGTGTTGAAAAGTTATATAGTCCACAACTAATAAACATTTCAATTACTAATAACTTTTGTCCTCCAGCTATCTCAAATAATTTTTTTACTGAATCAATATATCGTCTCATTATTTATCGTCAAATTTTATATCTTTATCCAATCCAGAATCATTAATTTTATATCTTCTGTAATTTTGAATAGCTTTTAATCCTTTATTAAGAATAAATACAAGTATTGCTAATATAAAGAAATATTTGATACCAAATGTAGTAAATTGAGGTTCTGATTTAGTTAATAACGATATGATTGATGTACCAGCGGACATACTTGTTACTAAAGTTAAGTTATTAATAGATTTGCTATTAACATCACTTTTTAATCCACTGAATAATTTTTGAGCAGATGAAACATAGTTTTTAGTCATACTCCATAAGTGTTTAATATAATCCAAAGTATCTTTTAAAGTCTCATATCTGAATCCAGATATAGATAAGAATTCTGAAAGTTCTTTATCGTTTTTAGCAATTTTTTCACGAGTAGGTAAATATGTACTCATTTGGTTAATACGTCCTTCAATTAATGTAATTGTCTTTGCATAAGAATCAAGTTTAGTATTAAATGCTAAAATATCTGCTCCTTTAACACTTGCTCTTTCTTTAACATTATCAATTTTTTCCCAAATAATTCTATGTAAATTTAAATATCTATGTAATTGACCTTTAAATTCTCTTATAAATATTTGTTCTTCAACATATCTCTCAATATTTTCAAGTTTAGATTTTTTATTATTTATGAAGTAATATACATCACCTCTAATAACATCATATTTTTCATTATCAAATTCAAAATATTTTTGTTTATCTGTTCTTGAAAGTAAAGCATTCATTTCTTCTTTAGTAGCATTATCACTTATTACAAAATAAGGATATACTGTTTCTATATGTGCAAGTTCTTTTGGAACTGGAGCACCTAAACTAAATAAATAACTAAATGCTGGAGATAATCTATTTTCATAATAATCAGTTAAAACATCAATATCAGCAAATAAAGTATCTTCACTGACATTATGATTATTAAGAACAATAAGTCCATCTTCAAATATTTTTACTTTTATGTTTAAAGCTGTTGTAAATTCAATAAATTCTTCTCCCTGAACACCATAATCAATTTTACCTATTTGTAAATTTTTACGGAATTCAATTAATTTATCTTGATCTAAAGCAAGTTGAGTCTTTGCTTCTCTTAAAAAATCATATATTTCTGATAATTGTAGCATTGTTCTTTGGAACCAGCCACCTATATAAACATTACTAATCTTCATAACTTCTCCTAAATACTTTTTGAAAAGAATTTTGCATCTACTACTTCAAAACCATAATTTTTATAACAAGCATGAGCTGGAACACGGAAATTTTTACTCCATAATTCTAATGCTATGCAATTCTTTTCTTTTGCAATTTTTTTTACATAATCAAGCATATGAGTTGCTATACTATGACGTCTATATTCTGGTTTAACACATACATGGTTAAGTATTGCATAAGTTTCCATTCCTTCATACATTGTTGGAATAACTGTAACTTTCATATGAGCAATAAGTTTACCATCCATAAAACCTACTACATAAATTTGATTCTCATCATTCATAGTTTTTTTAAAACTTTCTTTTGCAAATTCATAAGATGTTGATTCATTAAAGCACTCATTACATAAGTCTATAATATTTTCTACATCATCTATAGTTGCTATTCTAAAATTAATATTCATATACTTATAACCTACCTTCTATAGTAAGAGTATACAATATTTGTGTTGTATTTTGTAAAAAGATTTTAAAGTAATTGTAAAGTTTACAAAAAAAGAGTAAATAATTTACTCTAATTCTAAATCTAATGCTTTCCTTAAAACATCATCCATATCATAATATTTATATTCACCCATTCTTCCACCAAAGATTACTTTATCTTCAATAGAAGCAAGATTTCTATATTCTTGAGCCATTTTATTATTTTTTTCATCATTTATTGGATAAAAAGGTTCAAGATTATCCTCCATATCACTTGGATATTCAAATGTTACAACTGTTTTAGGTCCAACATTAAACTCAAAGTGCTTATGTTCAATAACTCTTGTATAAGGAACTTCAGTACCAGTATAATTAACAACTGCATTTCCTTGATAATTATCTGTATTAAATATTTTGGTATCAAATTTTAAAGAACGATACTCCAAATGCCCCAAAGAATAATTATAAAATTCATCAATTGGTCCAGTATAAATTACCTTTTTGGCCATATTCATATATTCTAACTTATTATCAAAAAAATTAGTATTAAGTTTTACTTCTACTCCATCAAGCATACGGTCAATCAATAAAGTATATCCACCAATTGGAATACCTTGATAAGCGTCATTAAAGTAGTTATTATCATAGATGAATCTAACTGGAAGTCTTTTTATAATTGATGCTGGTAGGTCAACACATTTTCTATTCCATTGTTTTTCTGTATAACCTTTTACCAATTTTTCATAAATAGTTCTTCCAACTAAAGAAATAGCTTGTTCTTCTAAATTAGTAATTTCTTTGCCTTCCATTTCTCTTCTTTCTTCTTCAATATGTCTTAAAGCATCTTCAGGAGTTATAACATCACTCCATATTTTAGAAAAAGTATTCATATTAAATGGCATATTATATATTTCATTTCCAATTCTTGCTATAGGCGAATTAGTATATCTATTAAATTCAACAAAAGAATTTACATAATCCCATACATCTTTATAATCTGTATGAAAAATATGAGCACCATATTTATGAACATTTATACCTTCAATATTTTCTGTATAAACATTTCCACCTACATGATTTCTCTTTTCAATAACTAAAACTTTCTTTCCCATGTTCTTTAATCTATTGGCAACACATGCACCAAATAATCCAGAACCTACTATTAAATAATCATATTTCATATCATCACCAATTATATTATAATTTATTTTTTATAATTTCACAATCAACTTGTTTAGATTCAACAATTATTTCATCTTGATTTAATTCAATAAGTATTTTATCTATAATATCTTTTAATTGATAATCATCTATTTCAAATAAAACATATATTAAAGTATTTTCTAAATTGGAACTTTTTCCTTTAGCTATAAAATATGTATATTTAAAACATTCTAAAATATTATTAATAAATTCAATAGATTTTTCTATATCTAAATTTATATGAGTATCACGATCATTTAATCCAATATATAAAGTATATTTATTTTTTATATTTATCACTCTCTCTAATTTTTAATTTATCAAAATTTATTAACTTTGATTCTGTAACCAACACTTTAGCACTTTTATCAATTTTATATAAATATTCTATACAATTTTTATAATTTTTTTTATCAACAGTTAAATTTAATATATTTTTACTTTCTGTTTTTATATTGGTAACATCATAGCAAATACCTTCTAAATCATTAATTAATTTATTATTTATTTTATTTAAACTAACGTTTACAGAATATATTCCACTTACAAATCTTTCATTAATAAAAGTTCCAACAAATGTTCCTGTAGCATATCCAAGAGCATAAGATATAACAATAAATATTGAATCAATATCTGTAACTAATGCTTCTTTTGCTGCATAAAACCAAATAAATATTTCAACAAATGCAATCAATGATGCAACTATTTTATTACATTTAACAATAAACATTGTTCTTACACTTGATAAAGTAACATCTATTATTCTAGATACAAATATTTTAAAGCAAAGTAAAAGCATAACATCACCAATTATATTATGAGTAAATAATCACATTTTATAAGTTTTGCATATTATATTGTGGAGGTTATTTTATGTTATTTGAATTTAATACAAACATTTATGATGAAAACAAAAAAGATACATATGAAATCGATGAAGGATTTGTAAAAGGAAATCTATTTAGAGATGAATATGATTCATATAAAAACTATAAACCAGCTAAAATAACAGTACAAAATGAACAAGAAGCTTTATTAGTAAAATTAATGATGTTAGATTTTGCCATTAATGATTTAAATTTATACTTAGCACTTAATCCAGACTGCAAAGAAAAATATGAATTATTTACAAAATATTCACTTATGTATCAAAAATGTTTAGAAGAATATGAAAGAAAATATCAAGTATTAGAAGTATGTCACGACACATTTGGAAAATACACATACAACTCTAATCCTTGGCCATGGGAGGGAGAAAATGTTTAAATATGATAAAAAATTGCCATATCCAATAAATATAAAGAAAAAAGATTTAAAAATGGCAAAATATATAGTAACACAATTTGGTGGCGCGAATGGAGAACTTGGTGCTGCTTTAAGATATTTTTCACAAAAATTTTCAATGCCTACTGAAGAAGGAAAAAATTTACTTAGCTCAATTGCTACAGAAGAATTTTCTCATAATGAAATGATCTGTACTATGTTATATCAACTTACAAAAGATGCAACTTTAAAAGAAATGCAAGAAGCTGGACTTGATACTCTTTATACAGAACATGGAAAAGGAATTTATCCAACTGACTCAAATGGTGTACCATTTACAGCAACATATTTTGCATCTGTAGGTAATCCAATAGCTGACTTAGTTGAAGATATGGCAGCTGAGCAAAAAGCTAGAGTTACTTATGAGCATTTAATTGATCTTGCAACTGATGAAGATGTAATTGCTCCTCTTTTATTTTTGAGACAAAGAGAAGTTGTTCATTTTAACAGATTCCAAGAATTATATAAAAAATACAAAAAGATGGGTTATAATTAATCCATCTTTTTTATTAGATTTTGCCATATTTTCACCTCTATTTACCGTTTTATGGTATTTTTAGGTGAAAATCAAGTGTTTTTCTAATTGCAAAAAAGTGAAAACTAATTCACTTTCCTTTTAAATACAAATAATTTACTTATTATATAGTTACCTACTATTTGCATAACTTGACATATAATTGTTGCAATTACTACCCAAAGATTTGAATTTAATGAAAGCAATGTACAAATAAACCACATTATAAACATTTCAATAAGTAATGTTGCAACTCTTCCCAAAGTAAAATTAAATATCTCTTTTATAATATTTTTTTCTTTTGATTTAAAAACAAATACTCTATTTGTAATGTATGCAAATATTACTGCACCAATCCAAGATATAATTACTGAAGTTTGTAGTTCAATTGGATTTGATGCATCAAATATCGTAAATAATAAAGCATACTTTATTCCTAAGGATACAATTGTTGTAAGAATTCCAACAATTAAGTAATTCCATATTTCTGGATTTTTATAATATATATTCCATCCCCAATTCCAAAATTTAATAATTGGGTTATTTTTATCATTTTTAATTATTAATTTCTTTTCCATACTTATCACTAGAGTAAGTATATCATATTCATCGATATTTAATAAACAGCTTTCTTACTAAATCAAGTGGTATAACAGTAAATGCAAGTAAAATAACAAATATAAGCTCATTTATTTTAAGACCATAAGTTCTAAATAAAGAACCTCCATTATAAATTAAAAATATTTGAGCAATTGTAATAAAAGCTAATATAACAATAAATACTTTATTTTTTAAAATATTAGCAAATAAATTTAATCTTTCAGTTCTTGCATTAAATGCATTAAAGACACTTATAAACACAAACAGAGAAAAGAAAGCAGTCATAAGAGTTTTTCTACTATCTCTTATAAATAAATAAACTAAATCACTTTTTAAAAATAAAGATAACAAAATAAATGAATAAACACTTATAAGTAATATAGCTGAATACATATATTTATTTAATATAGCTTCATCTTTCTTTATTGGTCTTTCCTTCATATATCTCTTTATTGGATATTCATAAGAATAAGCAAGTCCAGCTAAAGTATCCATAATCATATTTAACCAAAGCATTTGCATTATAGTAATTGGTGTAGATATTCCAAGTAATGGACCAACTATTGATAAAAATAAAGCTATCAAATTCATTGTAAGTTGAAAAATAATAAATTTTCTAATTGATTTAAATATAGTTCTACCAAAAAGAATTGCTGATTCAATAGACTTAATATTATCATCAAGTATTACAATATCACTTGCTTCTTTAGCTATATCAGTTCCACTTCCTAAAGAGATACCAACATCGGCTTTTTTTAAAGCTGGGGCATCATTTACTCCATCACCTGTCATACCAACTACTAAATTATTTTGCATTAAAACTCCAGCAACCCTAGATTTATCTTTTGGTAAAGCTCTAGCAATAACTTTAATTTTTTTATAATTTTTAACAATATCTTCATCAGTCATTTTATCAAGCTCATCATGAGTAATAACAAAACTTCCAGAATCAAGCATTCCAAGGCTTTCAGCAATTGACCTACTTGTATTTACATCATCACCGGTAATCATTATAGTATGTATACCTGCTTCTTCAATTGTTTTTAAAGTTTCTGTTGCTTCACTTCTAATTTCATCTCTTAGTAAAATAAAACCAAGTAAAGTATTATTATTTAAAACAGCAATAACTCTTATTCCTTTTTTAGTATAAGTATCAATTGAATTTAACATTTCCTTCTTATTTTTTATATATTTTTTATTACCTAATTCATCTATATAAAAACTAGCAAGTTTTATTATTACTTCACTTGCACCTTTATAATATGTATTTCCATCATCAAGTTTTACATACGAATATTTATTATCTGAATTAAAATGAATTTGATCAACAATTTTTTTATTTTTATTAACCTTTCCTACAAAAGAAAGTATTGCTTTATCAGTTGAATTACTACCATTTATTGTATCATTTTCATAATAAGAATCATTATTATAACTTAAAGCATCAATAAAAGTTTGTTTTATTTTTCCATTTAAATCATCTAAAGTATTAAAATGCTTATGCTCAGCAAGGGCAATTCCAATTACTGATAATTTTCCTTTTGTTAAAGTACCAGTTTTATCAGTTAATAAAACATTCATTGATCCACTTGTTTCTATACCCACTGCTTTTCTAACTAAAACATTATTTTTAAGCATTCGTTTCATATTTGATGAAAGGACTAAAGCAACCATCATCGGTAATCCTTCAGGTACACATACAATTATAATAGTAACTGCAAGAGTAATAGTTTCTATTGCTAAGTCAACAATATATTTTGGATTTTGAATTAAAGACATTATAACTTCATTATCAAAATTATTACTAATGAATACCGTATTAAAAATATTTGAAATAGATGCTAATATTGCTCCAATATAACCAATTCTAGAAATAATTTTAGCAAGTTTTGTTAAACGTATTCTCATAGGAGAAGGTAAATTACTATCTTGAAGTCCTTGTGCAATTGAACCATATATTGTATTTACTCCCACATTATCAATTCTAATACTTGCATTTCCTGAAAGGATTACACTTCCTTTAAATATATGATCATTACACTTTTTGCTAACTTCTTTTGATTCACCATTTATACTTGATTCATCTACTCCAAGTTTTCCTTCAATAATTGTTCCATCTGCAGGAGTAAGTTCTCCACTTTGTAAAAGTACTATATCACCAACTACAACTTCATCATTTTTAATTGTAATGTTTTTTCCATTTCTTCTTACTCTTACTTCAATATTTTCATATTCACTTTGTAATCTTTCAAAAGCTTTATTTGATCCATATTCTGAAAGTGATGAAATAAGTGATGAAAGTAATATTGATATAAGCATACCTAAAGTTTCATACCAATTTTGATCTTTAAATAAAAGAACAAATCTAATTGAAAGGGCAATTAACATTATTTTAATAATTGGATCTCCAAGGGATTCAATTATTAATCTAATTAACTTATTTTGTTTTTTAATACTAATATTATTACTGCCATATTTTTTTCTTGATACAACTACTTCTTCATCAGTTAAACCATTCATTTTCTTCACCTATAAATTTATATGTTTAAAAATAATAACTTATGAACTTTTAAATTATGGAACTTTTAATGTTTGACCAATTGATAAAGTATTATTAGTTAGATTATTAATTTTTTTAAGTTCATCTACAGTTGTATTATACTTTTTAGCTATTGAATAAAGTGTATCCCCTTTACTTACTTTTATTGTATTTACTTCATCAATAATTAAAAGTTCTCCAACTGTAATCAAATTATTTGTTTTTTTGTTAATACTTTTTAACTTATCAACACTTATTCCATATTTTTTAGCAATAGAATATAATGTGTCTCCTGATTTAACTTTGTAATATACTGGAGATTCTGGAACACTCTCTTTTTCTTCTTCTGGTATTATTAAAGAAGATCCAATTTTTAAAGTATTACTTGTTATATTATTTGCTTTCTTTAACTTATCAACTGTAGTTCCATACTTTTTGGCAATAGAATACAATGTATCTCCACTTTTAACAGTATATAAATTTGTTGAAGTATAACCAATATAATCTAAAATAGCATCACTTACCTTATTAGCAAATTCATCAATATTGTTTTTTATAATCTTAGCATCATTTGCATTATCAACATATCCATATCGAATAATAATAGTTTCGTACCCTGGAGTTTCCCTTGTTAAATAATAATAATCTTTAGTTGTATCAACTGAGTATCTATATTGATAATATTTAGTATCATTTAAAGTTTCAAGTTTATTATTTATAAGTTTAGGAAGTGTATCTTTTTTACTTAAAGGATAAATTATTTCTATTCCACTACTTCCACCTGAGTTTAAAGTATTAGATATTAAAATTGTATTATTTTTATTTGGATATTTACTTTTTAAATCCTTTATTCTATCATCATACGAAATAGTATTATCATCACTTCTTAATAAATAAGTATCTACTCCTTTACTTTTTAGAATATCATATATTTTTTTAGATATTTCAAGTGAAACATTTTTTTCAATTAATCCATTACCTTTAGCACCAGAATCACTTCCACCAGCACTTGCATTAATAACAACGCTTTTCATACATATCACCATTATAATCATATTAATATATTCTATAATTAGTACTAAATTAATTTGAAGTAAATACTCACAAAAGTCAATGTAATGTGTATATTTGCTTTAATGTTTCTCTGTTTCATTATCCCCTCCTACTAATACTATTAACTAAAAAAATGTGAATTACTTCTTAAAAATTACCATATTAAAATTTTATATGTTAAAATATAATAAGGAGTATAGCAGTATGATAAAAGAGTATTACAATTTTATTAAAGAATATTTGAAATTAGCAGAATTAAAACCACTTTATTTATCTATAAATGTTTTAACAGCTTTTTTATACAAAGGTTTATCAATATTACTTCCAATTATAGCTTCTCTTATAATAAAATATTTAACTATTGGAGATGCGTCTAAAACTTATTATAGTCTACTTGCTTTTTTAATAACATATATTTTATACAATATAGCTTTATATGCAAATTATAGAATATATAATTATAACCTAACTTATTGTTATGATAAATTAACAAATAAAGTATTAAATAAACTAATATCAGTTGATAATAATTTTACAAGAGTAATAAGTAAAGGTAGACTTATAAATACAGTCAACTCAGATATTTTAGATATAGGAGATATGAACGACCGTATATCTGAAGTAATAATTGGAACCTTACAAGTAATAGTAGTTTTAATAATTGTATCTTTTTATAATATTTATATATCTTTAATATTAGTAATTTTTTCAATTCTTTATATAAAATTAAGAAATAGTTTTGATAAGAAAATAAATTACTACCACAATAAAGTTGTTGTTCAAGATGATCAATATAGTTCTTTATTAATGCAAATTGTATCTGGACTTCAAGAAATAAAAACTTTTAATATGTTACCTAAATTAAAAGATAAATTGGCAATTATTCAAAAGAAATTTACAAATGTATATACATCTAAAAGATTTTATACGACTTTAAGAGATAATGATGTAAAAATAATTATTTATACATTTAGATTTATATTATATTTAGTTCTACTTCTTCTAATGTTTATGAATAGAATGACTATAAGTGGACTTGTATTAATTATTTCTTATCATAAATATTTAGTTGATTACATCAATGAACTAATTGAATCTACTGCTGCTATTAGAAAAACTAATACTTCTGTAAACCGAATTAATGATATATTAAATTACAAATCCGAAAATATAGTATTTGGAGATAACTCTAAAGATGATATTTATGGCATAGTCGAATTTAAAAATGTATCTTTAAAAATTAAAAACACTGAAGTTCTTCATAACATCAATTTAAAAATTAACCATAATGAAGTTATTGCAATTGTTGGTGGGTCTGGTTCTGGTAAAACAATGATGTTTAATTTACTTTTAAGACTTTATAAACCAACAGAAGGAAATATAAAAATTGATAATATAAATATTTATGACTTTTCAAAAGAAATTTATTCTCATAATGTTTCTATTGTTAATCAAAAACCTTTTATTTTTAACACTAGTATTAGAAAAAATCTTGATTTTGTTGATACTAACATTAGTAATCAAATTGAAGCATGTAAAAAAGCAGGAATTCATGACTTTATCCAAACTCTTCCAAATGGATATAATACTATATTAAGAGAAAATGGAAGTAATATTTCTGGTGGACAAAAGCAAATGATATCTATTGCTAGAACAATACTATCTGATGCTGAGATTTTACTTTTAGATGATATAACTACAGCATTAGATCCTGATACAGCAAAATTAGTACCTAAACTAATAAAAGACTTAAAAGTTGATCATACAGTCATAATGATTACCAAAAAACCTGATTTAATGAAAGAAGCAGATAGAATTGTTGTTTTAGATAATGGTAAAATTAATGATATTGGAACTCATGAACAATTGATAAAAAGAAATGAAATATATCAAATTTTACAATCAATGAAATCACCAAGTAGAATTGGGGTGTTTGATAATGATTAAAAAATACTATTTAATTGTAAAAAAGTTTTTCTCCTTAGGTGCAAATAGTAAAAAATATTTAACACACTTATTTATTTCTTCTTTTTTAAGAAGTTCATCTATGTTACTTATCCCTTTTACTGCAGCTAAAATTGTTGAATATGCAACCATTCCAGATTTTAAAATGGCTGGTATATATGTATTAGTTTTTTTAGGAGTAAGTTTATTTTATACTTTATGTCATCATTACAATTATGTATCATATAAAAATAATTCAATTTATACTCACAATAAATTACAGCAATTAATAATGGATAAAGTAACAACTTACGATGAAAACTTTACTAAAACTATTTCAGTTCCATACATTATAAATACATCTTTTAAAGATGTTGGCGAAATTATGCAAATACCAGATCAAATATTTGATGCTATTAATGAATTTATTACAATTATATTTGCTTTAATAATTCTTGCAAAAGTAAATATCTATATTGGTATTTCTACTCTAGTTTTAAATCTTATTTCTCTTTATTGCTTAAATAAAAATATAATAAAAAGAGATTATCATTTAGCAATTCAAAGAAAACATGAAGATAATATATCTGGTCTTATGGGTCAAGTATTAGATGGTAATAAAGAAATAAAATCATTTAATATGAAAGAAGATATAAATGAATATTTAACTAATTATAAAAAGAAATGGAAAAAAAGTTATTTAACAAGAAGATTTTATGAAGATAACGTATATGTTTTAATTCCAACTATTTTAGGATTTGGAAAAATATTAGTGTATTTAATTTCAATATATTTAATATTGAATGGAAAATATAATATATCAGCTTTAATATTAGTTATTGGTTATTATGAAAATATTGAAACTAAGTTTAATAAATTTAATGACAAGTTAGATAAGTTAGCATCTAATTCTACACGTGTTGATCGTACATATAAAGTTTTAAATTATAAAACTAAAAATATGCTAGAGTTTGGTAATAATAGTACAGATGATATAAAAGGTGAGATAGAATTTAAACATGTTTCATTTACATATGAAAAACAAGAAACTATGAAAAATGTTAGTTTCAAAATAAAACCTAATTCTTTTACTGCAATAGTTGGTAAAAGTGGTTCTGGAAAATCTACTATTTTTAGACTTCTTTTAAGATTATATAAAGCTAATAAAGGAGAAATATTATTGGATAATGAAAATATTTATAATTATTCTAAAGAAGTATATTCTAGCAATGTTGCAATAGTAACTCAAAAACCATTTATATTTGATATGAGTATAAAGGATAATTTATCTTTAATTAATTCTAATAGAAATAATCAAATTGATGCTTGTAAAAGAGCTGGAGTTCATGATTATATAATGAGTTTAAAAGATGGATATAATACTAAATTATTTGGTGATGCAGAAAACATTTCTACAGGCCAAAAACAATTAATCGCACTTGCTAGAACATTATTATCAAAATCTGAAGTTTTACTTTTTGATGAGGTTACTTCATCTTTAGATATGAATACTTCAAATCAAATATTAGATATTTTAAAAGATTTAAAAAAAGATCATACAGTTTTAATGATAACTCATAAACCTGAACTTATGAAATCAGCTGATGAAATAATTGTAATAGATCATGGTAAATTAGTTGGTATTGGAACTCATGAATATTTAATGAAACATAATAAATATTATCAACAATTACAAAACAAATAAAAAACTTCCAAAATTTTGGAAGTTTTACTATGCATTTAAAGCTTCAATAACTTTAACACTTAATTTAACTGTTGCACCTACTATTGGATTATTACCCATACCAATTAATCCCATCATTTCTACATGTGCTGGTACTGAAGAAGAACCAGCAAATTGGGCATCTGAATGCATTCTTCCCATCGTGTCAGTTAAACCATAACTAGCAGGTCCAGCTGCCATATTATCTGGATGGAGTGTTCTTCCTGTTCCTCCACCTGAGGCAACTGAAAAATATGGAAGTCCATTTTCAATTCGATGTTTTTTATAAATACCTGCTACTGGATGTTGAAATCTAGTTGGGTTTGTTGAGTTACCAGTAATTGATATATCAACATTTTCATGCATCATTATAGCAACACCTTCTCTTACATCGTAAGCCCCATAACATTTTACATCTCCACGAACTGAATCACTATATCTTTTTTCATTTACTATTTCTAATTTATTATTTTCATAGTCAAACTTAGTTTCAACATAAGTAAATCCATTTACACGAGATATTATTTTAGCAGCATCTTTTCCAAGACCATTTAAAATAACTTTTAATGGAGTTTTTCTAACTTTATTTGCTGATGCAACGATTCCAATTGCTCCTTCAGCAGCAGCAAATGATTCATGACCTGCTAAAAAAGCAAACACTTTTGTATCTTCACTTAAAAGCATACTTGCAAGTCTACCATGACCAAGACCAATATGTCTTTCTTCAGAAACACTTCCTTTTATACAAAAACTTTCTAATCCTTCACCAATGAAATTTGCAACATCACTTGCATTTGTAGCATGTTCTTTTAAAGCAATTGCGCATCCTACAACATAAGCCCAACCAGCATCTTCAAAAGAAATGTTTTGAACTTCTTTTACACTAACAAGTGGATCTACGTTATAACTTTTACAAATTTCATAGGCTTCATCAATTGTTTTAATTCCATGTTTATTTAAAACAGCATTAATATTATCTATGCGTTCATTATAATATTCAAATTTTTCCATATATTATTCCTTTCTTGGATCAACTTTTTTAACTGCTTCAGTATATCTACCATAAATTCCAGTAGAATCATTTATTGCTTTAACTGGATCTACTCCACTTTTAAGTAACTCAAGCATTTTACCTGTATTTATATATTTATAACCAATAATTTTATTTTCCTCATCTAAACCTAAAGATAAAATATAACCATCAGTTAAATTTAAATATCTTACCCCTTTTTCTTTAGTTGAATAAACTGAACCAAGTTGACTTTGTTTAAACTTACCCAAATCTTCCATGCAACTTCCAATTTTTAATCCACCTTTAGAAAATGCCGATTGACTTCTTCCATAAACTATTTGCAAGAATAATTCTCTCATTGCCGTATTAATCGCATCACATACAAGATCAGTATTCATAGCTTCTATTAAAGTTTTACCAGGTAATATTTCACCAGCCATTGCTGCTGAATGAGTCATTCCTGAACAACCAACGGTTTCAACCAAAGCTTCCTCAATAATTCCATTTTTAATATTTAAAGTAAGCTTACAGGCTCCTTGTTGAGGTGCACACCATCCAACTGCATGAGTAAGTCCTGAAATATCACTTTGTTCTTTAGCACTTACAAAAACACCATCTTCAGGTATTGGAGATGGTCCTCCAACCGCATCACTTCTAATTGGACACATATCTTTAACTTCTTCTGTCATATATTCGCCTCTATTCTAATTATTATTATACCAAATTTATTTATTCTTACAAAAAAATAAAGACTTATTTACAAAAAAAATGAGTAAAAATTTACTCACTTACTTATATTTATCCTTTTCAGAATTTAAACACATTATATTTTTAGAATCTTCTAACTTTTTATTTTCTTCATCCAACTTACCTTTTAAATGTTCAAAATAGTTTTCTTTAATAACTGTACTACTAATATTAACTTTAGTACTTATCTCATTATTAATTTCATTTAATTCTTCAGTTGTATATGTTTTATCTGTATAATATTTAATCTTATTCTTTTTAGCATTATAATAACCTATTTCATTTTTCCATGATCCATCTGCAAAAACAGTTAAAGACTCTGCATCATTACTAAATAAATCTGTTCCAAGATAATATCTAGGATCATAATCTAAATCAAATAAATTTGCTAATGTTGGTAATATATTTAAATAGAAAGTATATTGATCAAACTTTTTAGCTTCTATTGTTGAATTATAAATTACAAAAGGAACTTGTTCAGCATTCATATCTTCTTCAGTATCATATTCTAATACTTCATTTAAATGTTCTTTACTAATTCCATATGGGTAATGATCTCCATATAAAACGATAACTGTATCATCTAAAATACCTCTATCTTCTAATCCTTTTAATAATACTCCTAAACCATCATCTAAAATCTTTAATTTAGACATATATCTTCTAACATCACTTGGATATCCAGTATCTTTAGTCAAATTATAATATTTATCACCTTGTATAGAATCAACACTATAAGGTTGATGAGAAGAAACTGTTGTAAGCCATGTCATAAAATGCTCTTTATTACTTGTCTTTTTATCAATAATTTTTAATACTGCTTCCATGAATTCATCATCATTAGCCCAGTTTTTATATTCATTAGAATAACTAATTCCTAGTTTTTGAACGCCATAATATTCTCCACTACCCATGTTTTTATGTATAGTACTTCTTGGATAATAAGCTTCAGTATAATCATGACTAGAGAATGTTACATAATTTTGTTTATTAAATAAATTAAAAATACTTTCAAAATATGAATTATTTTTATATTTACTTGCAGTACAAGTATTATATATTGAATAAAGTGAAGTCATTCCACTAAATTCATTATTCATAGTTGCACATGAATTTCTTGGACTATAATTATTATCCCAAGACCAACCTTCACTATAAAGTTTATAGAAATTTGGATAATATTCTTGATTTATAAAAATATCATTAGCTGATTCCATCATAATAACAATTAAATTTTTATCTTTAAACATTCCGGTATAATCATTTTTATCAGTAATAGTTTTATTTATAAAATAATTACTAACTGCTTTCATCGTATCATCAGTTTCATTTTCAATAACTGATGAAAATGCCGTATCATCTATTATTCTAGAATTATCATTAATCTCTCTTTCTTCTTTGACTGCTACATAATCTTCCATAATATGTATTGGATGAATAATTGCTCTAACATCAAGAATACCAAATCCAGTAGTTCCAAATTGTTCTATTGTTAAGCTTGGATTAGATGCTGTTAAAAATAAATTTACATTTGACACAGTTTGTAATTTATTTTGAAATACACTTAAAGTTATACTTACATAAAATAATGAGCCACTTAATAACATAAGTACAAAAGTATTAATAAATTGTTTACTTAATTTAAAATTATCACTTTTTTTATCAAGAAAAACAAAATAAAGAATAGTTAAAATAAAAGGTATAAAAGTTAAAAAATACATAAATTTAAAACTTAATAAGAAATCCTTTATATAGTCTACTACTGCTCCAAATTGACTTGATGTTTGTAAAGACATATAAACACCTAGAAAATTATAAAATCCAGCTTGAGCACATGCATACGCACATACAACAAAGTTTACAATTGAAGTAAAAACTCTTCTACACTTTATTCCCATATTACTAATTCCAAGAGCTAATATTGATGAAATAAATATAGATGATAAAATTATTCTTATCATAGTAAAATCAAATATAGTTGAAGAATTTATTAATTTAAAAATAACCTCTACTAAAATTATATTTATTAATATAACAAAAAAGGTTTTAATATAGTTATTATTAAAAAACTTTTTCATATATTGCACTTCCTTTTTTTCAAAAACATTATAATAATAACACAAAAATGTGAAATTAAAAAGAACAAAAAATAAAATATGTTCTTTTAATGACCATTTTATATATTATATTCAATTTACTATAGAAAAAATATTATATTTTTGCTATCCTTATATTATAGAATAATAAGGTGATTGTATGTTTGGAAATATTATTAAATTTGAAAAATCAATTATATATGTAGAAAATGCAAAAAAAATAGCTGATACAAATTATATTGGGTTTCATGTTGTCTTTGAAGAGCCAAATCATAAAACAGTTGGGGAAATAATTGAAATTAATAAAGATATAATTGGTATTCAATTAATTGGTGAAATTATAGACGGTAAATTCTCAAATGGTGTTTTAAAGAAACCAGGTATGAATACAATTGCAAGAATAATTTATAAATCTGAACTAGAACTTATTTTAGGTAAACAAGATTTATCAGATAGAAGTAATTTACTTATAGGTTCTTCTCCAATTTATAAAGATTATGTAGTTTCGGCAAATATAAATGACTTTTTTGCTAATCATTTTGCCGTAATTGGTAATACTGGATCAGGAAAAAGTTGTGGATTATCAAGATTAATTCAAAATGTATTCTTTACAGCAACAAATAAGATACCAGTAAATGCTCATATGTGTTTATTTGATGTTTATGGAGAATATTATAATACATTTGATGAAATGGATAAGTTTGTTGGTCTACATTTTAAAAAATATACAACTGAAATAAAATTTGGTGATGCAAGTTTACTTACTATTCCTGCATATCTTTTAACAGTGGATGACTTAGCAATTCTTTTAGGAGTAAAAGATGCAAGTCAATTACCAATATTATCAAAATCATTAGATTTAGTAAGAATATTCTGTTCAAATGATCCTAAATCAGTAGATTATAAAAACGATATTATTGCTAAAACGGTTTTAGATATTTTATCAAGTGGAAAAAATTCAACTCAAATAAGAGATCAAGTTATTTCTATACTAACAGCATACAATACTGAAGCAATTAATCTAGATTCCAAAATAAAACAACCTGGATATGAGAGAACGTTAAGACAATGTTTAAATATTGATGATCAAGGTAAAATTAACGCTTTATCTTTAGTAATTGATTTTCTACAAAGTTACATAAAAGTAGATATCGATATTAAATTAGATGAAAATATAACATATACTTTAAGTGATTTATATTATGCATTAGAATTTGCTCTTATAAGTGAAGGTATTTTAACAAGTGAATCAGCATTTGATAAAAATAATATTTTAAAATCAAGATTACAATCAATTATCAACAGTGACAAAAATGAATTCTTTAAATTTACTAAATATCAATCAAGAGCAGAATTTGTGGAAGAATTCTTTAAAACTGGACCTAATGGAGAAAATGTACAACTTGTAGATATTAACTTATCATTTATAGAAGACTCATTTGCTAAATGTTTAACAAAGATATTTTCAAGAGTGTTCTTTGAACATACAACATCACTTCAAAATCGTGGTTCTTTCCCAATACATATTGTTCTTGAAGAAGCACACAGATATGTTCAAAACGATTCAGATATAAGCATAATTGGTTATAATATATTTGATAGAATAACTAAAGAAGGTAGAAAGTATGGAACTATATTAGGTTTTGTTACTCAAAGACCAAATGAGCTTTCTAAAACAGCTTTATCTCAATGTTCAAACTTTGTTGTATTTAGATTATTCTATCCAGAAGATCTAGAAATAGTTAAAGGTATTTCATCTAATGTAACAGATGAAACTCTAGAAAAAATAAAAACATTGAAACCTGGTATGGGACTTGTATTTGGTACAGCATTTAAAGTACCATTACTAGTTAAGTTCCCACTTCCAAATCCAATGCCAATTTCAACATCATTAAAAATAGATCAAATATGGTATCAATAAGAAGAGAAATCTTCTTATTTTTTTTGCGATAATTTGTCAAATCAAGTGCAACATTCACATAAATACTCATTAAATAATTCTTGTGGTGTTTTATAATTAATGC
>CAKONX010000012.1 GCA_934098345.1 uncultured Bacilli bacterium | reverse complement strand
CCAAGTTCACCTTTATCTTTAATTGGTTCAATTGGTTTAATATTATCTAAAACCCAAGCATATCTTCCTTCTTGATAATTTCCACATAAATATTCTTGATAGTTATTTTCTTTCATTTCTTCTACATATTCTTTAGTCATATAAATACAATCAACTAAATTACATTTACAAATAATGTTACCATATTCAAGATTTTTATCACCTAGAAAATCTTTTAATTTTTTATCTCTTTCAGTACTAATTTTCCAAAGGCTAACACTTGCATGAATATAAATCTCTCCACGGTAATTAGTTTTCCAGCTACGTGTTTCAATAAATTTAATTTTACTTTTAATTAAACTTGCAAATGGTTCTTTTATACTTAAAACTTTCATATAAATCTCCTTAATCTTCAGTAACTCCATTTTACCATATTTTATTCTTTTACAACATAATTAAATAATGTTATAATTTTTTTAATTGGAGGTAATTTTATGCAATCTACACATTATTTTTTAACCTTTGGAGTAAATGAAGGATTTTCTAAAGAAAATACTAATTCTAATAAGGATGAAGTAGCAGAAAAAATAAAAATGTTTACTGAAGATATTGAGAAAGAAACTGGAATATATATTTCTGGTGTTTTAATAAAAAACTATGCTTTATATAAAAATGAATGGAAATGTCCATATGGAGGAGAAGCAACATTTACTTATATGGGAGATAGAAATAACAATTTTTGTCATGACGATAAAACTTATCGTGATGTAGTAATAATGTTAGCTACTAGAATAAAAAAAGAATTTAAGCAAGAGGAAATAATTGTTTCTTTTACTAATTCTGATTTAGTTTATATTGATGACTAAAAAATCATTAATTTTTCTTTTTAAATACATAAATTATAGTACTTGGACAATTAGTAGTTTTTTCTTTTTTCCAAAAGTTGCTTATATAACCATTAACATCATCTTTTAACTCTGTTTCTTCTTCTAATATTTTTTCAACATTAAATCCTATTTTTATTGCTTCGTTTATAATTGTTGAAATCATTAAATTTTTTTGCATTAGTTTTATTTTATCTGGTCCCTTGCTAATAACTTCACTTTCTTCATCAAAATAAGATTTGTCAACTATAACGTCTCCATTAAAAAAATCTAAACAATAATAAAAAGGATGAGTCCAGCTAATTATAAATAAGCCATTTTCTTTTAAATAATTATATACATTTTTTAAAGTAGACTTTAAATCAGAAGTATAACCTATACTAAATATAGAAATTACATAGTCGAAATAATTCTTTGGAATATCTACTTCTATCTCCATAGGAGAAACATAAAAATTATTTTTAAAATTATTAAATGCTTCTTTTGCTTTTTTTATTTGTTCTTTTGATATGTCTATACCCCAAACAGTAGACGCACCCTTATTATATAAATATTTGAGAGACTCTCCTGCTCCACAACCTAAGTCTAAAACGCTTGCTCCTTTAATATTTTTAAATAAATTTAAAGATTCTTCATTACGTTTTAAAAAAGGTCCATATTCAGGTAAAATAGTATTTGAAAAAGGTTTACCAGCTTTTATTAAATTATCCCAACCGGTTTCATTTGTTTCTATAAATCCTTTATTTCTCATTTAATCACCATTTTTATTTATACAACAAAAATTAGACATTGTCTACTTTTAATTTGTAATTTTTTTATTTTTCTTTAAGCTCAAACTAATGAAATAAAATATTTTACATGATATAATTTAATTGGTGATTATTTTGAATATTTACAAATGCTTGAATGATATAACAAAATATATAGATGATAATATTGAAGAAAAAATTGATTATGATGTTCTTGCTAAAATGATGGGAGTAAACTCTTATACAATGCAAAGAATTTTTTCTTTACTATGTGGCATTTCTCTTTCCGAATATATAAGAAAAAGAAGATTATCTTATGCAGGCTATGATCTTTATAACTCAAACAGTAAAATAGTTGATCTAGCTATAAAATATCAATATGGAAATGCCACTTCTTTTTCAAGAGCATTTGAAAATTTTCACGATATTAAACCTAGCCAAGTAAATAAACTCTCAAAATTAAAAAATTTCCCTCGAATAATTTTTGAAGAAAAATTCAATGTAACTGATGAAATGGAATACGAAATAGTAGAAATGAATGACTTAATTTTATATGGAACTAAAATTAAAACTTCTAATAAGAGTATTAAAAATGATGCTCCTAAATTTTTCGAAAAAATTGAAAATGAAAATTATAATTTATATGGAAAAATTAAATACGCAATGATTACTTATGAAGATGAATTAAGAGAACAATGTAATTATTATTACGTTTTGTATGAAAAAAATATTAATGGATATGAAAAAATAATAATACCTAAAAGTAAATGGTTATTATTTAGAGTTAACTCTCAAAATGCTTCAGAAATTCATTCAATATCTCAAAAGTTTTATTTAAAATTTTTGCCATCTTGTAAATATAATTTAAGAGATTTGAATGAATTAGAATATTACCATGACAATGTAACTGACTTTTTAGTACCAATTTGTTAAAACTGACAAAATTGGTAATCTAAAAGTCATTTTTTTATGTTCAAATTTTGTTATTATTTTATTTGAGGTGCATTTTATGAAGTTAGCATTAGAAATCTATCTTACAAAAAAATATGTTCAAAATAATGAATGGTTAGAATTAATAAAGACTATCTCAGATTATAATGGATTATTTAAAAAATGGAAAATAATTATTAAAAATGATAAAAATCAAATAAGATATTTTATGAAAACAGATTGTTCTTTACCTTCTACAATTAATAATTTAAATGCTTTTTTACTAAAAAAAATTGATAATTTTAATACAAATGATTCTAAATTTTCCTTACCCTACTTTGCTAAAAACAAAAACAGTTTTATAGATTTATTAAATTACTTTGAAATAGAAAATAAAGGGAATATAGATTTTTTAGAAATAACAATTCAAAAAAGATTAAAAAGTAATTTGAAGTTTTCTATAAAAGTTATTTCAAATAATAATAAATATCATAAAGTTTTATTTGGCATTCCAGAAAATTTATTATCAATTGATTTTGATTTAAATAAAAGATTTTTTTATAAATCAGCTCCAAAATATTTGGATATAAGCAAAATTTTACATTTATTAAAAAGTGAAGATAATTCTTCTATTTTGAAAATTGATACATTTCCTTATTTGCAAGGAGACTTCTATTTAGATCAATGTAATTATAATTTTGATAAACATTCAGTTGTTTTTGGAGCTAGTGGATGTGGTAAATCAAAATTTATTAGTCTATTAGTTAATAATATTTATAAAAATAATTATTTAAAGCAAAAATATAAAATTGTTGTAATTGATCCACATGCAGCATTAGAAAATGATATTGGTGGTTTAGGAAAAGTAATTGATTTTAGTAGTAAATTAGATAGTATAGATTTATTTATTAATAATGAAAACGATATAGTTTCATCAACAGAACTATTACTTGATCTTTTTAAATCTTTAATAAGTGATCAATATAACTCTAAACTAGAAAGAGTTTTAAGACATTCTATTCACATTTTACTTTCAAATAAATCATTTAATTTTACTAACTTAAGAAAGTTATTACTTGATTTAGAATATAGAATGTCACTAATAAAAGAATTAACATCTACTTTACCAGAAAGCGTTATAAACTTCTTTTTAACTGATTTTAATGAATTAAAGACAAAATCTTATGGAGATGCAATATCTCCTATAATAGCTTTTATTGATGAAATGGAGATGATTTCTGTTTTTAATGGAAATAGTGAGAGTGAAAATTTAAAATCTATTATAAAAGACAATTTTTTAACAATATTTTCTTTGGATAGAACTAAACTTGGTGATAAGGTTACAAAAACTATAGCTGGCTTAGTTATGCAGCAACTTTTAACAATTATACAAAGAAAAGAAATAGATGAACATATAATTTTTATTATTGACGAAGTCGCTGTTGTTGAAAATAAAATTTTATCAAGATTTTTATCTGAAGCTAGAAAATACAATTTATCTTTAATTTTAGCAGGTCAGTATTTTAATCAAATATCTGAAGATTTAAAAAATGCAATATTTGCTAATGTAATAAATTATTATATTTTCAGAGTTTCAAAATTAGATGCAAATATTTTAGTCGATAATTTTAATATGAAAATACCTTTAGATGATTCTAAAGAGAAAAAAATAAAATTATTAACTGATCTTAATAATCGTGAATGTATTGTTAGAGT
Source organism: uncultured Bacilli bacterium (assembly GCA_934098345.1). Taxonomy (GTDB): domain Bacteria; phylum Bacillota_I; class Bacilli_A; order RF39; family UBA660; genus CAG-582. The sequence goes on along the minus strand of CAKONX010000012.1, from coordinate 20,927 downwards.
TGATTCAAATGGAATCTTATTACCGGCATTTAAAGCAACTACTTTAAATTATACAAGCATTCCACGAATAAAAAGTAAAACTAACAAACCATTAAGTGATAATACTAATAACGAGAAGAAAAAAATAGATTTTAAAATCGGAAATAATGTTTGTCTAAAAGATATATTAATATCAAACTCGTCAAGTAGAAAGGTAGATATAAAATGAATGATAATATAGCATTAGATTTAATTAATAAAATTTTTATTTCAGTATTTAATAATAAAAATAATTATAATTTAGAAGATTTGTTGGAAAAATTTGCTTTTGATATTAAATTACCAAAAAAAGTAAATGATTCAATTAGTAATGAAACAACATGGGCAGATTCTATTCATAGCGGAAAATTTATTACACTTGCAAATATGGAAAAGAAAGATATTACTGAAGGTTGGATGTTAAAAAGAAAAGATTTTTCTAATCTTCAAGAACTAATAGATATTTGGAATTCAATTAATTTTACAACTACTGAAAGAGTATATGACTCTATTAATGTTATTAAAAGTGATACAATTTATAGGTGTGAAAATGTTTATAGATCAACTGGTTGTAGTGATTCTAAAAATATTATCTATAGTGATTCTTGTGGACAATGTGAATTTTTACTTGCTTCTCAAAGATCTTTTGCTTGCACATTTTGTATTAGAACTGATGATTCTAAAAATTGTAGCAATAGTTATAACGTCATATGTTCAAATAAAGTTATTAATTCATTTTTTATACAAGATTGTTTTAATTTAAATGAATGTATGTTTTGTTCTCATATTGCAAATAAAAAATATTGTATTGCAAATATGCAATTTGAAGAAGAAGAATATTTTGAAATAAAAAAAACAATTATAAGTTGGATATTATCCGCTTAATAATTGTTTTTATTTTACTCTATTAATTATTTTTACTGATAACTAATAGAAATAATAATTAAAGATCTATTTTATATTTCTCTTTTAATGTACAATTTTTCATTATAGTCATTTTTAGTATTAGTAGCTACATATCCAAAATATGCATCATTTATAGTAAAGCTATCTGATAAATAAGAATCACTTCTAAGTAGTTGCTTGATATGTTTTAAATATTCTAGCTTTGCTTGATAATCTTTATCTTGTATTTCTCCAAAAACACCTATTAAGATGTCATTCTTACTAGTATTTGGAAGTTTTTCCCATCCTTCTATATCATAACTATGATAAGGATTATGAGTCATAATTCTATAATTTGTAAGTTCACTTATATCTAAAATTTTATTTGGAGTTACAATTGTTGGATTTGAATAATTAACTTGAAATTTTCCTGGTATTATTTTTCCTTTTCTTGTAAAAGAACCATTATAAGGAGTAATAATTGTCATATTAGTTTTATCAACTATACTGTCATATTTTCCTTTATTTACTTCAATTGTATTTGTATCATCTATTCTAAGTTTTAAACCTAAATTTTGTAAATGTAAATAATATAACTCACCTAGTTCTTTTCTTTTTAAAATCCAACTCACAAGTTCACTATCTTTATATTCTCCTTGATAATCATAACCAAGTGCATCACAATATTGTTTATAAACTAATTTTAAGTATTCTTTTTCTTTGTCATTTAACATAAATTCATCTCCTACTATATTATTATTTTATTTAACTTAGCAATATTTTCTTTATCTAAAACTTTGTATTGTTCAAACGATGCTTCTCTAAGTAAGATATTTGAATTTATTAATGAAGATGCTATTTCTATTAAGTAATTAAATCTTTCAACCATTTCAATTATAATTTTCTCGTCTTCTGTATTTAAGACCTTGTTTATGCATTCTTCAAATCTTATATCAATTGCCCTTATATAAGAAACATCAATATTTCCATCAGCTATATATTCATTTCCATAGTTAGTACTATTTCTACGTGCATGAATACTTGAATCAACTATTACATCTAATTTAGAATCCATAAATGGATCATATTCAAACTCATCTCTATATAAATCCGTTAAACCTACAACAGCTAAAGATACACCATTAATTCCATTTATATGGGAAGTAGTATCATCCATTGTTTTAAGTTGGTCTTCGCTTAAATTTATAATACCTTTTTCTACTAAGGTTTTCATTGTTAAAATTCCATTTTCAACTACATTTTTACCATCTTTATAATCTGCATTATGATGATATCTAGCATTTTCTAACTTTATAGTTTCTCCCTTATATATATTTAAAAGTTCTAGTATATATTTTAAGGCATTTTCTTTTTGCGCACAAAAATTTTTCACATTTATCCCCCTAATTTCTTAACCAAGTTAATATTTTAACATAAGAAAGAATATTTATCAAATTATTTATCAGATAATACATTTATTCTAATTACTTATTAATATTTTCTAACCAATTAATTGTATCTTCTATTGTGTCTTTTATATCTCGATTTTTTAATCCTAATTCTCTTTTTGCTAACTTATTACTAAAATTAGAATTAGATGACAATGTATATAAGGAATAATTGGTAAAAAGAGGTGTTTGTTTTTTTATATTATAGTAAATTTCAAAAAATGGTGCGATTAATTTTGCTATAAAAATTGGCAACACAATTTTAATTTTCTTTCTTCCTAAATAATTACAAATCAAATCAGTTATTTCCTTAATTGTTATATATTTATTAGATAATATATAAGATTTACCTTTGTTATTTCTTTCACAAGCATTAATAATGGCATCTGATACATCTCTAACGTCTACAAAGTCATAGCCACCTTTTACACATGCAAATAGTTTTCCATTAGCTGTTTCTTTTATTAACTGAGTTAAATGCGTATTACTAAAATCATTTGGACCTATTATACCTGATGGATGCATAATGCATGCATTTAAGTCCTTGTTCTTTATTGCATCCATTACAAATTTTGCTGCCTCTGCTTTTGTTTTTGAATATAATCCTTTAACTTTAGAAGAATCGTATCTTGTTGTTTCACTTATTAATTCAAAATTTCTTTTTTCGGGAATTGCATGAACACTACTAACATAAACAAGTTTAGCTTTTATTTCTAAAACTTTATCAACTATATTCTTTGTTCCATTAACATTAACATCATAAACAATTGGATTATATTTTGATTTTATATAAACAACAGCAGCGCAATGAATAACAAATACTTCTTTTTTATCAACATTACTAAATATTTTTGTTAATGTTTCTTTTTTAGTAATATCACCATAATATATTTTACAATTTAAATCTTCTATTGATTTTGTGGATTCTCCTTTTAAAACTAATGTTCTTATTTCATTTTCATTATCCCCGTGTAATTTTCTTATTATATTATTACCTAAAAAACCATTTGCACCAGTTATAATATAGATTTTTTTCATATTTTCACCACCATTTCAATATCTATAATTATATATTATTAATGTTAATATTTGAACTACAATGATTAAAAAATTCTTGTGTTCCAATATGATATTTTGGTTTTAAATATTCATAAATATATAGATTTGTTTTTTCATAATTACCATGTAATTCACTTGATACAAATCTATTTTTTATATCTAATAATAATTGATTTAAAGATGCGTATTCATGTATACCTCTAAATATTTTCCATGAACCTATACTTGCATGAATATATATTTCTCCTCTATAATTTGTTTTCCAACTACGTGTCTCAATAAATTTAATTTTACTTTTAATTAAACTTGCAAATGGTTCTTTTATACTTAAAACTTTCATTTATATCTCCTTAATTTCTATATTATAATAATATCATATTATCAAAGAAAAAAAGCCACTTATTTAAGTGACTTGTATTATTTTGGCTCTATAAAATCTGGCGTGAAGTAAATTTTTATAGAACCGTTACTTTTCAAGTATCCATTCTTGATAATATTTTATTTTATTTCCACAATAAGCACATGCATCATCATTTACATTTAAAGTTGAACCACAATGAGTACATCTTATCATATTTGTTCCTGGATTAATATCCTCAAGTTCTTCACTATGTCTTACAAGAGTAAATTCATCTTGAATATATTTTGCTTTTATTTTTCCATTTATATAATAAACAACTCTTAAATATACTTTTACTTTAACATGTAATTTACTATCTTTTTCATAATTTGTAAATTTATCATAATCTAAAATATCATAATCAACTATATTTTCTGTATTATAATATTTCTTTTTTATTTCATAATTTAAATTATTAAAGAAAACTGTTTTATCTATTTTTGTAGAGTTCCAGAATTCCTCTTGTTTTTTATTTCCTATTTCTTTATATCTTCTTATTGGTCCAAGAACTACGTATGCATCTAATAAATAGAAAACATAATATAAAATTAAAGAAAGAATAAGACCATATATAAATACTTTTGATATATCATAAGAATTAAATGTTCTAGATGTATTTTTAATATATAAAAAAGCTAAAAATATACTTATTACTAAATCTACAATTCCAGTAATTATTCTATATAAATTACTTTTTAAAACTAAGTCATAATGGTATTTACTACCTAAATCCTTTTGATTATATTCCAAATTATAGTTAGTTCCACAATAAGGACATCCATCTATAAAAGTATTTAAATCAGAAGACATTCCACAGTTAACACATTTAAAATTTTTCTTAAGTAAATCTTTAGATATAAAAGTATAATTTATTCTTGAGTCAAATTTAGTTTCTGTATGTACTAATTTATCTTTTAAATAATAATCTTTTTTTATTCTAATTCCATTTATAATGTCATCATTTTTAGAGTTATTAGTATTTCTAACTAGTAATTTATTTTCTGAAATATAGGTTGTTTCAATATTAATTTTATATTTATTAAGTTGTTTCTTATGAACTTCATCAACTATAAAAGACATAGTTTACCTCCTAATTATTATTATTGTTATTATTGTTATTGTTGTTATTATTATTTGAACTAGATCCACCACTATAGCCACCAGATGACGAAGGCGTATAATGAGGTATAAGTTTAAATACTTTATTACTTATAACTATTCCATCTATTGCATACGATATTTTTTTACAAGCAATGATAATATTTTCTTCACCTTTATTGCTTAAAACTAAATTTTCTAATCCTCCAGTAATAACTCCATCCTTTTTAGTTTTTAAAAATTCATATATTTGATCTAGTTCTTTATTTCCTAGTTCATAATATTTAGTTAATTCTATGCATCTTTTTTTTCTTATTAAACCTTCATAACTTTTTACTTCTTCATTCATATTATATCTCCTCATCTATATACATAAATTCTATATTTTGAAATGGTAAATTAATTGCTTCTAAATGATAATAAGCATTATTTTTTTGTTTTAAGTAATGATATTCTCTTAAAGAAGTTGTTGTAAAGAAAATATTATTTGGTAAAGTATTTGAATAGTTATTTTTATATTCATGAATTATTGAACTTATATCATACATATAATAATCATCTTTATCACTTAAACTATTATCAAGTACACATTTATAAATTTGAGTTGTATTTACGTGTCTTTGTTTTTCTCTACCTTCATCACCATATGTAACTAAATTACCACTTAAAATCATTATATATAATGCATTATTTTCAGGATAATCACATTCTTCATTAATCATATGTTTCTTCATATAAATTTTTACTTTAGATATTTTTGTTATATATACTATATCTCGTGAATTATTAAGTATTTGACTAGTTAAATTATAGTCACACCCATCAACATTAAGAATAAATACTGAATCAGAATAAATATATTTTAATCTTTCATCTTTCTTTATTAAATTTTCTAAACTGTTTTCATTTTCATTAATTGGTACATATTTACTTAAATCACATACTCGCATTTTATTTAAATAATTATATACTGTTTCTTCATTAAATTTATCTTTTTCATAATTTAAGTCAGCATACATTTTTTGTTGCAGTTTACAAGTATAACTTTTATTTTCATTATAAATATTTTTTACAAAAGGACATCCTGTTTTACATAAATATAAATATCCACATTTTGAACATTCATCATTAAATTCTCTTTTGTTGTGATTTTTAAATATTTTAGTTTTAGCATTATTTAAAATAGTTTCAACTGAATCATTATATATATTACCATAATAATAATCTTTATTTTTTTGACCTCTAACACATGAATAAATATCTCCGTTAACTTCAAGTAAGAAAAACTTTTCACCACAATTATCACAGTTAGTGCAATATCCTGGACCAAATTCAGCAAACCAAGGTCCATTTAATCCTTTTTCTAAATTAGAACATTCAAAAGCTTCATGCATTTTATTATAAAAATCAACTTGTTCATCTTCTGTTAAATGATGAAGCAAACCACATGAATTGTAATCAAAACCTATCATAAAGTTAAAATCATTCATATCTAAACAAGTCTCTTTATCTAAGTATTTTATATCCTTAATAATTTCATCTATATGTTCATAATGTTCTTTAAATATAGTTGCTGATACTTTTTTTCTATTTGGTAAATTTTCTAGTAGTTTTATGTTTTCAAGTATTCTACTTAATGTTTCTTTATTACCTTTTGTTACACGATATTCTTTATGCAAAGATAAAGGTAAATCCAAACTACCTGAAATACTTACATTGAATTTTTTTATTGTATCTATATGTTTATCTAAATTATAAAGATTTGTTTTTATATGTGGGTATCCTATTTTAAAGTTTCCACTTTCTATTAAATCCTTATTATTTTTATAATAAGAATCAATATATTCAATTAAATAATAAAATTCTTCTTTTGAAAGAGTTGTTACTTCTCCACCATGTAAGGATATATTAAAGGGAATAACATTACTGCTTTTAAATTTATCTACTGCATATTTTAATGTGTCTAATGGTTTATGTTCGTTTTTTTCTCCTTTAGTATTATCTTCTAAATAACAATATTTACATCCCATATTACAAGCCAGTGTTGGGACATATAATAAATGTATAAATTTGTAATCCATTAATTGTAATATGTATTTAAAGAAATGCCTGATGAGCTATTAAAAACATAACTGGCTGATACTTCTATAGCTATATCATCATTTGCTTTAAATAAGGAATTGTCTTTATTTAACTTAAATTCTTTTGTTTTATTTTTATCTTTATATTGAAGTATAAATTCATTTCCATTTGCTGATACATTTATACTTTTTAAAGTGATTTCAGCATCTATTTCTTTAGCAACAGAATCAATATATTTACTTATTTTTTCTGTTTCACCTACTCTTAAATATTCAAAAGAGGTATTTTTAAAATATTCTCTATTAATTAATGAACCATAATCTACTTCACCAAATTTTTTTACTTTAGTTGGACTTTCTTTAAAAGCACGACTATTTACGGAAGTTGTAGATGGAATTGTTATTTCACTTAGACTATTACATTTTCTAAAAGCAGATGAACCTATTTCTTTTAGTTTACTTGTTTCATTTATTTTAACTTCACTTAATGAAGAACAACCATAAAAAGCATGACCTCCTATTCTAGTTATTGAATCAGGTATATTTATACTTTTTAAAGATTTGTCATTTTCAAATGTATTTCCTCTAATTTCTGTAACACTTTCTGGTATATTAATTGATTCTAGAGATACTGCATCTTTAAATGCTTCTCCTCCAATAAATTCAAGGCTTTCTGGTAAAGTAATTTCTTTAAGTGATTTACAACCTTTAAAGCTTGAACCTCCAAGATAAGTTAAACTAGTTGGTATATTTATACTTTCAAGTGATGAATCATTTTCAAAAGCTTGTCCACGTATTTCTTCAATTGAATCTGTCAATTTTACACTTTTTAAAAAATACATGTTTTTAAATACTTGTCCACGAATACCTATAACTTTTAAACCTTTATATGTATCAGGTATAGTTACTTTTCTAAAATTAGTTATACCAACTGTATAAAATCTAACAGCTGCTCCATCTTTATTAGTTTCATATAAAACATGAGGATTAAAGAAAATAATAAGAGGTAAAATAATTGAAATAACAGTGGATAAAATAAGTACTCTTTTAGAAGTATCTTCTGTAAATGTAGAAGAAACACTTAAAATAATTTTATCTATATCTTCTTCTGGTCTTGCTTTAACTTCTTTTTTTATAAACTTAAGTAAATTATATTTTTGTGTTTGTTTATAAAATATAAATAAAACAATAAAACCAATAAAGTAAAAAACTGGACTCAAATGAAAGAATATCATTGATAAAAATGCAAATATTAGAACAGCTAAAATTATAAACATAATATTTTTTCTTTTTAATGCTGATGTTGGTATCTTTTTTTCATTAACATCAATTTTTAAATTATTCATTTGACTTAATATGTAACTATCTATCATTTGTTCTTCTGGTAAATCAAACATAGGATCAAAGTTATTTGGACCAACTACATCTTGTGAATTATCAACTACAACTATGTTATCCCCTTCAATAGCCATTCCACAGTTTGGACAAAATTTATCTTCAACATCTAAATCTGTATTACAGCTAGCACATTTTAAAAGTACTCCAGTTTTTGTAAGAGTTCTTGTTCCATTTGTAGTTATATTTATATTATTTCTTTTATAAGGATTTTTATGAAGTATTGCTCCAAGTATAGGAACAACTAAAAATGCTCCAATAAATATTAAAATAAAATCTATAAAAGCAATACCCGGTGAAATAGTATTTCCAATTAATAAGATGAATGCACGAATAATAAACAATTTCCAAAATAATTTACTTGGTTTTTCACTAGAAAGCAAATTGGAAATTGGATAAAGAACAAATATACTCATGTGTATTGATGTAAAAAGTTCAATAAATATTGCTTCACGAGCAGTAAAAGCACTTCCACTAGCTAAAACTATACTAGGTGTTAATAACAAAATTAGTAAGAATAAAAAAGTTTTCTTATGCATAATAATACCTCTTTCATAATTAAAGTAAAAACTTCTAACTAATAAAATTATATCAAAAAAAAATGGATTTTTATATCCATTTTAGTAACCAATTGCATCTATTAATTTTTTTGCATCATCTTTATTTTCTTTTGGAACTTTTACATATAAGAATGTTGTATCAATTCTACATAAATGCATATAAGTTTCATTGGTATTTAATGTAAATGTAGAATAGTTACCAATTGTTTTAGAATTACTTGTATTTGTACTTCCTTTTTGGCTTTCAAAGTTCTTCTTATTTGTTTCAAACATCGATTTAGCTTTGTCTTTTGAGTCTAATTCATAAAACTCTACTTGCCAAGATCCAGATTTTGCAACTGTTGCACTTTTTACATATCCATAAGAACTATATTGACTAGATACATCATAAATTTCAAATCCAAGTTCTTGAGCTTTTTTGGTAAAAGTCTCTTCTGAAATTGCTGTTTTATTTCCACATCCAGTTAATGTAAAAATAGAAACAAAAGCTATAATAGATAAAAGTATTTTTTTCATAATATCTCCCTCACATTATAAGAATAACATATTATTTATAAATTTACTCTTTTTAATAATCTTTTTACAATGACTTTACTCATATCTTTTTAATACTTTTTCAATTATTGGAGGATTATATGTAACGACATCAAATACTCGTTTTTCATGCCCAGTATAAAATGCATTTGCTCTTTCTTTTCTTAAATTCGTTAAACCACATTTATCATATACAACTGTTGATTCCATTAATTCTTCATATTTTTCATATTCCATTGGATGATCTCTTAGAATTAAATATCTATAAGTATTATCTCCTCTTACAATAATTTTAACTTTACTATTTTGTTCATTAAAATGTCTATTAAAGAATTCAATTAATTCATTATCAACTATAGTAGTGTTATAAAGAATAGTTATATAAATTATTCCTGATTCATCATTTTGTTTAGTAGATAATAAAATTGATTCTACTCCTTTATCTTGTTTAAAAGTATTTATAGCAGATGTGATTCTTGATTCAAGAATATAAGATTCTTCTTTAGTAAGATCTATATCTTCATTAATAACATTTTTATCTAGATTAAATAAATTATTACTTTTAGCTAATTTTAATAAATCTTTAAAGGCAACAAATCTTTCATCCTCATATATTGATATATCATAATAATACCAAACATCAAATGCTGTTTTAGCAAGTCCATAGAAAATCATATCTTGAACCTTTTTTGACTTAAATACACAGTTATTTTCTTGATCAGTTAAAGAACGTTGTTGATGATTATCTTGATATACTTTAGACTGTAAGTCAGCTTCTATTTTATCTATATAATGAGAAAATAAATCTTCTTCTGTTTTTAGATCATCAAAATCAAATAAATTTTGAAGTAATTCATCTTTTTTATAAAGACCACCTAAAACAGTTTCCATTGCTTTATGTTCATATGCTTTTTTTTCTTCTTTAGTCATATTATCAAATGGCGTAATATCACCAATAACAGTTTCACCTATTTCATGAATTGCTAAAGTTTTAAATATTTTATCATAATCAAGTTTATATTTTAGTTCACTCTTAAAAGCCATTACTAATATTAAAGTACCTACTATATGGTCTGATATTCTTTCAACTCTAATGTCTTTTTCTTTTATATTCCAATGTTTATCATCCCATCCACTTCTAATTATATTTGTTAGTTTATAATTTTTCATGTAGAAAAGAACTATTTCTTTATATTTAGTATATTCTATATCATCTTTTGGTATTAAAGTTTTTATAGAATTATATAGTTTTTCATCATTTGATAAAGAATCATTATTCATAATTTCCGACAAACATCTATTTAAATTCTTATATTTATTAGCAAGTTTAGCACTTTCTCCCATATCAAGTCTATAGTCTATTAATAATTTAGATAGTTCATGATAATCATTTAAAGTTTTAATATCATCTTCATATAAATTACTTAAAATAAGCATTTCAATAACTTCTGTTAAATTACCAAATTGTTTAAATTCTGAAAAAAATCCTACAGCTAATATAATCGACATATAAATATTGTCAGCTACACTTCTATTAACTACTTTATTTTGTCTAGTTGTTTTTAGTTTATTTGCTTTAACATAAAATTTTAAAATATTTGTTAAATTATTAACATTTTTCATTCTATCACCCATTTCGTAATATTATAAATTAAGAATAATTATTTGTAAATAAAATTTATAATGCAGGTGAGCCTTCAAAATTAGTTTGATTTTTTTGAAAATATATTAAACATATTATTCCAGATATTAAAAGTAAACTACCTAAAGTTTTTATTTCATATAATCTTTTTTGATTTTCAGGAGCTTTTTTTAAAGCTCGATAGTTTCTTAAGAAGAAATAAATATATATTAAAAAGGTTATAGATAAAGTAAATTCAAATACTTTATTTGCTTCATTATGTTTACTTTGATTATTTGTTTCTATATAGTCTTTTTCTAAATTATCTCCATTAATATTTAGAATACATAAAGATGCAAAAACTATCCAAACAAAATTTTCAAAGTTTAATCTATTTATTTCTTCTTGGTTATTCATATTAAATTATATTCAATATAAAGCAAAAAAAAGATGAAATTATCATCTTTTATTTAAATAAATTTTTTATTCTTTGGAAGAATGTAACTTTTTTAGTTTCAGCAGTTTTATTCTCTTTTGGTGCTTCATATTTCTTTCCATCTACTACTAAAATCATTTTAGTTTCATCTCCACTGTTTAATGATTTAGCTGAAACAGATTTATAACTATCACCTAGTTTAGTAATTGCTTTAACTCTACTAGCTGTATCTTTTACATTACCAGAAATAACATTATTTAATTTAGTTATTCCTTCTTCATTATATTTTGATATACCAGCAGATAATTCATTTATTCCGGAATCTAATGTAGATATTCCATTATACAATGTTTTTAATGATTCTATTGATGCATCTTTAACTTGATTTGCAACTGTATTTGCTAAAGTTGGTGCAAGTTCAGATACAGTTTCTTTAGCTGTTTCTTCAGCAACTTTAATAGATACACTTTTTGAAACATTTTCAGCTACATAAGAACTAACACTTGATGCTAATTTACCATTATTTTCAGTAAGTGCATTTTTCATCGGTGCTATAAGAGTAAATAAATTCATACAGGATGCATCAGTTGTTGCATTTTGTCCTAAAGAACTACAACGTACATATTCATCAAATTTATTTATACTCTTTAAGTAAGTAACCATAATGTTTGTTGAATATTTTTGAACTTCAGATACTACATAAGAATCATTTGGATCTAAACTATTTTGAACTTCTTTCCAAGCAGATTCTGCTATTTCATTTTTATATTCATCAGTAAATTTAGCTGATACTAATCCACTTGCTTGATTTGTAATCATATTCACTTGTTCAGTTGTTAAAGCATTTTTCGAACTACTCTTCATTGAACTTGATAAAGTACTTTTTAATTTATTTGATCCTTCTTTTATTTTTTTAGTATTTGTATCAATTAAATCCATGTTAGATTTTAATGCTTCAGAACTTTTATATAAAGTATCTAATTTATCAAATATTTTTAAGTCACTTGAGGAAACTAATTTTGGAGTTATAACTGAGTACATACTTGGAATGCTAAAACATGTAGTTTCATAAGTAAGAGTTATTTTGTCAGTATTTTTAAGTTCACTTAAATTTAAACTTTCGTATAATCCTGGAGTAGAAATAGCTCCAACCACATTTTTTGTACCATTACTTATAGTTTTTCCGTTTGTTACATTAATGTTAGATACATATTCATCAAGAATTGTTCCAAATGTTACTACAAATGGAGTATATAATGTTTCATTTTTTCCATTTACTTTTACTATTTTTTTAGAACTATTTGTATATTTAATATTTATTTCAACCTTACCAGATTTTCCTAAAATATCTTCACAATTTACTTCTTTTCCATCTAACTTATAAGTAATATCCATACTTATTGGTAATTTGTTATCATATTTTCCTTGATAGAAAATATCTAATCCATTTGAATTAACTGTTAATTTATTATCTTTAACTTCAATTACTTCATTACCATTGATATTTAAAACATCTTTTAAATCGGTATAGTCTTGTAAAGTATTTTCTTTTTTATCATTTTTTAAATGTTCAGTTACTAAAACAGATTTATAATTTCCAGTTGTATCTAATTTACCATATACAGTTTCGATTCTTGATAAAGCAAATACATTAGATGGTATGAATGCTAAACTTGCAAGTATGGCAAAAGAGAGAGTTATAATTTTTTTATTATTTTTTTTCATATTATTACATCCTTTCGTAGTTTTCATTATTAATGAATCAAATATTAAAAGTATAGATGGTAAAACTAATATAACAACTAGCATACTTACTATTGCTCCTCTAGAAATAAGAGTACATAAACTTCCAACCATTTCAAGTTGGGAATAAACTCCTACTCCGAATGTTGCGGCAAAGAAGCATAAACCACTTACAAGTATTGATCTACCATTATAATTTAATGTTTCTAACATAGCTTCACGTTTTTCTTTTCCTAATTTTCTAAGGCCAAGATAATTTGAAGTCATTAATATAGCATAGTCAATTGTAGCACCTAATTGAATTGTACCTAAAACAATTGGAGCAACAAATGGAAGAACAACTCCTCCAAAGTATGAGAATGACATATTTATAAATATTGCTGTTTCTATTGCACATATAAGTAATATTGGTAATGAAAAACTCTTTAATACTAGAAGTAAAATTACTAAAATACAAACTATAGAAGATGTATTAACATTGTTGAAGTCTGTATCGCTTATAGAAATTAAATCTTTCATAAGTGGTCCTTCTCCAGCAACTATAATCTTATCATCATATTTTTTAACAATATTATTTATTACTTCAACTTGACTATTTAATTCGTCACTGGCAACTTCATAAAGTGAATTTACTAAAATCATTTCATATTTACCTGTTTTAAATACTTTAAGTAAATCTTCACTTATCATATTATCTGTAATTCCAAGTTGTTTTAATTCATCAAATGATAAAACAAAATCTATTCCATCAACATTTTTAATTTCATTAATCATATCTACAACATCATTTGATTTCATAGATGTATCAACTAGAAGTATTTCTGGACTAACTATATTATATTTATCTTTTAACACTTCATTTGTACTTATACTTTCAAGTGTTGAAGGTAAAGATCTATCCATTTTATAGTAAACACTTACATTTTTATATCCTAAATATGCAGGTATCGCGATAATTAAGAATAATATAAATATTACTATATGATTTTTTATAATAAATTTATTTAATTTTTCAAATTTTAAATTTAAACTATTATGTTTAGTTTTTTCTATTAATGAGTCAAAGCATAAAAGCATACTTGGAAAAAGTGTTAATACAGATATTACTCCTAATAATACACCTTTAGCCATAACTATTCCTAAATCACGTCCTAAAGTTAATTGCATTGTACATAAAACTAAGAAACCGGCAATTGTTGTAAGTGATGAACCCATAACTGAAGTAAATGTTTCTTTTATGGCACTAGCCATAGCTTCATTTCTAATTTTATATTTTTCCTTCTTACTCTCGTATGAATGATACAAGAATATTGAGAAGTCTGTTGTAACCCCAAGTTGTAAAACAGCAACTAATGCTTTAGTTATATAAGATATTTCACCTAAGAAGATATTTGATCCTAAGTTAAATATTATTGCACATCCAATATTTAATAGTAATAGAATTGGTACTAAATATGAATCTAGTGAAAACTCTAAAACTACTATACAAAGGGCAACAGCTATAACAACATAAATAAGAATTTCTTTATTTGATAGTTCCATAGTATCAAGTACCATTGAACTCATTCCACCTAAGCGAACACTTCCACTAGTGATGTTTCTTATTTCTTTTACAGCATCAATTGTTTCTTCACTTGATGTACTTCCATAAAATGTTATAAATAATAAATCTGTATCATCTTTATGAAGTTTTTCTGTTACTTCATCAGGCAACATTTCCATTGGAATTATAGTTCCAATAGCATCATATAATGAAACAACTTTATTAACTCCTTTAACATTTTTTATCTTTTTCTCTAAATCGAGAATTTGTTTGTTGCTTAAGTTTTCAGCAACGGCAACAGAATATGAACCCATATCAAAGTCATCTGTTAATATATCTTGTCCTTTAATAGTTTCAATATCTTTTGGTAAATAAACTAAAATATCATAGTTAACTTTAGTTAAGAAATTACCAATGAATGATAAAACTAATAAAATACCAGATATAACAAGAATTAATTTTTTATGTTTGCATATTTTCTCTGCCAACTTATCCATTATATTTCCTCCATTCGCTTTTATATTTTATTATATGGTTTATCAAAATAACACACACATATTTAAAAAAGTGTATTTTATCCAACAAAATTATAAATATGTATTATTATCTCCAACAAACATATATTTATCGTTGAAAATGTTGTTTAAATGCGTATAATATTGATTGGTGAGAAATAATGGATAAAAAAAGTGATTTAAGAGTTATTAAAACAAGAAAAATAATATTTCAAACTTTATTAGAACTTATGAAAGAAAAAACTTTTGAAGAAATAAAAGTTTCTGATATTTGTAGTAAAGCAATGATAAACAGATCAACATTTTATGCACATTATGAAGATAAATATGAGCTTCTTTTAGATTTTTTAAATACTTTAAAAGAAGAATTCGTAAAAGAACTTAATAAGAAAGATAATAGTAATATTTCTATAAGGGAATATTATATGCAACTTATAAGCTTATTTTTAGATCATATTGAAGATAAAAAGGATATTTATAATGCTGTAATGGTTAACAACAGAAATAGTATAATGATGGATATTTTATTAAGTGTTGTTAATGAAGATATATTAAATCGTTTTAATGAACAAGATATTAATTTAAAAGTTCCAACAGATGTTATTGCTAAGTTTTACTTAGGTGGTGTTATTAATATTGGTATTGAATGGTTAAGCAATAGTAATAAATATTCTAAGCAAGAAATACTTGATTATTTAGAAATATTAATTCCAGACATAGATTTTTATGCAAAATAAAATTGGTAAGTTATTTACCAATTTTTTTACGGTGTTAAAACTATTCTATAACTTGTATCAAACCCATTTATTCCATTATATCTACTAAAACAGAATATTCCTGCTATATTTCCATATGTATATCGTCCACCACGAGTAAACCATGGATAAGAAGATTCAATGAATTCAAAATATATACCATACCAATTTGAATGAAATCTTGACTGATTATCTGTGTCTATATATTGTTTAAATGGACCAGTTTCTCCGGTTGCATCTCCTAATTTTTCATCATGTGTGAATCTAAATTTCTTTGATAATTATATGAATTTAAAAATGCATTATAGACTGTTATATTTCTCCAACTATATACATTTGGTTTCACGATTACCTTACTTGTATCATTTACATTTACTTCTGCAGTTGTTGCACTTGTTGCTCCACTATATCCTGTTTCAAATTTACCTACCCAAAATCTATTTACTTCCATAGATATAAATGCTGGATGTGTCATATATTCTCCATTATTACAATTTCCACTTTCTCCACTTATCATTGGCGTCTTACAAGATACTTCTTCTATATCAGCTGTATCTTTCTCATCAAATATAATTTTTATTTCATGAGCAGTATCAACTGGAGTATCTACATTCCATAATTTATATTTTGGGATCCATACAAAACAACTTTGAATATCAAATTCTTGTATTATATCTTCTGTTTTGTAATTCGCACCTTCTTCAAGTATTACTGCATTCATCCAACGTTTGTCACAATAGTTATACCAACTTTTTGTTGTATTTGCATATTTTACTGTTCAATCATTTTCTATTGTTACTGGAACTAATCCACTTCCTAAATGTTGATTCATCGCTAAAGCTTACATTTTTGCTGTTTATTAATTCAGCTGCGTATGCAACTGCAAAAAACATTGTACTTATTAATAAACTAACAATTAATATATTCTTTTTCGTTTTTCCCTTTCTATGGTGTTAATACAATTCTATACCCCATGTAAGTATACGCTCCTCCATCGTCTCTTGAAAAGCACATTATGCTAGCAAGGTTCCCATGTGTAGTGTGTCCACCTCTAGCAAACCAGGGATATGTAGAATCTATAAAACGAGAATCATCTTTATACCAATTTGAATGATATATAGCTTGCCCACCTTCATCAGTATAATTTTTAAATGGCCCTTTTTCTCCAGTTGCATCTCCAAAGATTCTATAATGATAAGTTTCTTCTCTAGAGGAAGCATTATATGCATCAAAATATTTTACACCAAAACTAGCTACTGTAGTTGTATTGAATCCACTTGATCCAAAGTTCCCTGATATATACCCAGTAGTATATTCCCATGCGCCACCCGACATGTCATAAATCCCACTTATATTTCCTGTTGTACTTGCATTGTATCCATTTTCTGTATTGTACGCAGAATTATACGAATTAGCATCTCCAGCTACTATTGGAGTTGTTTCTTGATATAAACTAGGTACTATTGAGTAACCAGTTTTGTAACTTGAATTGTTATTTGTAGTAACTTTTTTGCCTATTCCATATTTAGAATGAGATAAGTATGTGACTGCTCCCCATTCGGTATTTTTCATCATGTGTGAATCTAAATTTCTTTGATAATCATATGAATTTAAGAATGAATTGTACACTGTTATATTTCTCCAACTATATACATTTGGTTTTATTATTACTTTAGAAGTATCGTTTGCATTTACTTGAGCACTTGCTGTACTTGTTGCTCCACTATATCCTGTCTAAATTTACCTACCCAAAATCCATTTACTTCCATACTTATAAATGCTGGATGTGTCATATATTCTCCATTATCACAATTTCCAGATTCTCCACTTGTCATTGGAGTCTTACACGATACTCCTTCTGCATCCGTTGTATTTGTTTCATCAAATACTATATCTATTTCATGTACTCCTTTACTGGCAACTCCTGTATTCCATAATCTATATTTATATTTTGGTATCCATACAAAATATGATTGAATATCAGATTCACTTATTGTATCTCCTACTTTATAACTTGCATTATCTTCTAAAATTACTGCATTTGCCCAACGTTTGTCACAATAGTTATACCAACTTTTTGTTGTATCTGCATATTTTACTGTTCCATCTCCATCTATTATTACTGGAACAAGCCCACTACCTAGTTTAGGTGCACTTACATTTTTACATGATGCATCTTTAATGTTTTTATTGTAAAGTTCTGATATTGCGTCTTGTACATTATTTGCTTTTAATCCAGACATTCCATTACTGAATGAAACTTCTTTTGCTTTTATTAATTCAGCTGCATATGCAACTGATAAACCTAAGATTAATCCAAATAAAACAAGAAGAATACTTTTTTTCTTCATATCTGCACACACCTATTCTATAAATAATTATAATAAATCATTAAGATTAGATCAATTTAATTATAAAAAAAATTCCAAAAACTGGAATTTATAATAATCTAGTTCCATTAACTAATGGATTTACTAATCTTTTTTTTATTTGAGGATTTCTAATTGGTTGTATTTCTCCTTTGTTAATATATTCAAATTCTGTTAATTTGCTTTTTAACTCTTTATTTGAAGAAAATTCAAATAATTTAAATAATTGACTATCTGTTAAATAATATAAACTTTCATAAGTTATTAATTCTTCTTCAATTGCAAGCTTAATAATATTTGCAAGAAGTTCCATCATATAAGTATCCCATGAAGTATGAGTTAAATTATCTATATCTTTATTTTTCATATAAAAATACTTTGCCATAAATTTAGATTTAAATCCGATTTCTTCTTTTCCATCTTCATTTTTATAAACTTCTAAATCATCTATAATTGCATGTGCTTCAACAACTGAAAGTTTTTCACTCCATGCTAGTGAGCTTAATAATACTCCATCTATTCTATCGGCACATAAACTAGGTCTATTTAAGTCAACTAATGAATATCTTTTAAAATCAGCTATTTCTTCTGGTTCAATATGTTCTTCTTTTAAATATTTCATTAATAAATCGTCATTTACAATTATTTCTTTTGTATATTCTTCTGTACTTTCTTGTGTTGCATAATCTTTATTCATATAATCTACTACATGCCCACAAGTTGGTTTAGAAACATCATGATACAAAGCTGCAAGAATTGTTCTTTTATCATCAGTAAATTTTGAAGTTAAGCCTGCAGTTGTTTTAGAATGATCAAATGTTGAAACATAGTATTTAAAATCATAAATATCTTTAGATGCATAATCCATTCCACAAAAATATCCAACGCCTTTAAGTCTTTGTAATGATGGTGTCTCATAATATTTTTTTATTGCTTTTGAAATATATTTTTCTATATATTTAATATATCTTTCATATTCACTTTTCATAAGTCCACTTCCTTTGTTAGCATATAATATCACATAATTAAAAAAAGTGAAATAAAATTCACTTTAATCTATAACTTTTATATGTACATCTTTAAGTTGTTTATCACTAACTTTACAAGGTGAACCCATAAGTAAGTCTTGAGCTTTACTATTCATTGGGAAAGGTATAACTTCTCTTATACTTTCTTCTCCAGTAATAAGCATTATCATTCTATCTACTCCAGGAGCTATTCCGGCATGTGATGGTGCACCATAGCAGAAAGCATTATACATAGCTGGGAATTTTTTCTTAACATCTTCTTCACCTAAACCAACAAGTTCAAATGCTTTAATCATAATTTCTGGATCATGATTTCTTACAGCACCACTAGAAAGTTCTACTCCGTTACAAACAAGGTCATATTGATATGCAACTATTTCAAGTTCACGTTCTAAGTTACCTTCAGCTTCTTCTAATACTTTTAACCCGCCTTGTGGCATAGAGAATGGATTATGACAGAATTCTAATTCACCAGATTCTTCTCCAATTTCATACATTGGGAAATCAACTATCCAACAGAATTCATATGTTTCTTTATTCATATGTCCTTCAATTGTTGATCCTAATTTTTTAATTAATACTCCACCAGTCTTTAAAGCTGATAATTTTTTACCTGCAGTGACAGCTACAAAAGAATTATTTTCTAAATTTAAAGACTCAAATAATTCTTCTTTAACTGGTTCTAAGAATTTAGAAATACCACCAGTTAATTCACCATTTTCATCTACTTTAAACCAATAAACTTTATTACCAGTTGAAGTAGTTACTTCTTCAACTAATGAATCTATATATTTTCTACTTTCTTTAAAGTTACTAACATTAACAGCTGTTACATAAGTATCTTTAAAATCTGCAAATTCAGTTTTAGAAGCTATGTCACTTATGTCTTTTAAAGTTAAATCAATTCTTAAATCTGGTTTATCTGATCCATAAGTTTCTAACGCATCTTTATAAGTAATTCTTTTAAATGGAACACTTGAAGCACTTTTATATATTCCATATTTTGCAAATACATCTGGTAAAACTTTTTCAATTACTGAGAAAACATCTTCTTGATCTGCAAAACACATTTCCATATCTAATTGATAAAATTCTCCTGGACTTCTATCTGCTCTGGCATCTTCATCTCTAAAGCATGGAGCTATTTGAAAATATCTATCAAATCCAGAAGTCATTAAAAGTTGTTTAAATTGTTGAGGTGCTTGTGGTAAAGCATAAAATTCTCCTGGATAATTTCTTGATGGAACTAAGTAATCCCTTGCTCCTTCTGGTGACGATGCTGTAAGAATTGGAGTTGTGATTTCTAAGAAACCTTCTTCTATCATTTTACTTCTTAATTCAGAAATTATTTTACTTCTTAAAACTATTTTTTCTTTAACTAATGGATTTCTTAAATCTAAATATCTATATTTTAATCTAGTATTTTCATCAGCATTTTT
>CAKONX010000011.1 GCA_934098345.1 uncultured Bacilli bacterium | reverse complement strand
CCAAAAGATCCTACATATGCTGGTTATACTTTTAAAGGATGGTATGATATAAATGAAACTCCAATACATAATAATGCTCTTCTAGGAGAAGATACTACTTTATATGCTGAGTGGGAAAAAATATCTAAGCCTAAAACAAAGGCTAAGAAAGAAGAAAAAGTAACTGAGTCTAAGAAAGAAGAAACAATATCTTTATCCTTAAGTAGAGATACTCTTCATGTTAATGGTATTAAAACAGCTACTGCTACAGCAAAAGTTGAAAATTCTAGTGGAAATATTACATATTCATTAAGTGATACTAACTGCATGACTATTAATGAAAATACAGGCGCTATTAAAGTTTCTTCTAATCCTAAAAATTGTTCTAATGGTGCTAACATTACGGTAACTGCAAAAACACCTAGTGGAAAAAGTGCAACAGCTATCATTTATTATGAAAAAGATTTGGTTTTAACTCACGAGAGCAAAACTTATACTAAAAATGATGAAACTAGTGGTAAACATCCTACCTTCACTGTTGATGCTAATCAAAATGTTAGTTGGAATATAGATGCTGCTGTAGAACCAGGATATCGTTATACTTATAATGATTATAAAAACAAGACAGCTACATCAGTAACTGGTGGATATAACATTGATAGTATTGTAGAATCAACTGGTGCTACAACTGGTGCTATTAGTAAAATATCCACTGATGTTAAAGTAACCGCTACTACTAAAGCTCAACAAAAAATATCTTTAATAATAAATCAATATATAGCATAAGAATTAAATGATGCTACATAAGAAGAAATAATTATATATGTTAGTAGTTATTTAGATGTTCATAATCTTCATTGTAGCATTCTTTAATAAATTATTTAATAATAATACTAGAAATATATGTATTATTATTAATGAAATTCATCAAATATTTATTTCTGTTAGAATATTTCAAATAAAAGGTATCCTAATTGATGATGTAGGTTCAATTATTGGTATATATTTATTTAAAATGATGGTTAAAAAAATTTTGGTGTGGATTTGAGATGACAGTTTGTCATCTCTTTTTCATTCGTTATAATTTTACTCTTAAGTTTACAAAAAAGATGAAAATTATCTAAAATTTTCATCTATTACATTATTAAATGTTTTATTAATAAAATCTTTTGATAGACCTAAACTATATCTATAATGATTCTTTTCATATGTTTCATTATATTCACTTAAAGGTATAAGTTCAAAATTTCTCATGTCTTTGTTAAAATAATTTATTATTGGTTCAGTTTTTATATTATCAAATTCTATATTATTATCTTTATTTATTTTTAAACTTATTTTAGATAAAAGGCCAAATTGATAAGCATTATCAAAAGTTTCTTGTCCTTTAGGAGTTCTTGCTATATCATCATCTGCTGAAACAAAATTACCTAATGAATAATATACAAGAGTTTTTTTATCTTCACCAATTATTTCAATAGGTTGAATTGAATGTGAATGGCTTCCGACTATAATATCAACACCTAAACTATTTAAATAATTGGCCATTTCTTTTTGCTCATCATTTGGATAAAAAGTAAATTCAGTTCCCCAATGCATAAGAGTAATAATAATATCAGCATTCTTTTTTAAATAAGATATTTCTTCACTTATTTGATTTTTTAATATTTCTTTAGTATATGGATCTTTGTAATAATTTATTAAAGATACATTTTCTTTACTTGGTTTTATATTTGTTCCTAAAGTGAAAGATGCAAATCCAATTTTTAATCCATTTTTTTCTATTATTCTAGTTTTTCTAGTATTTCCTTGTTTTTCAGTTCCGAGAGTAACAATATCAGTGTTATTTTTAAAATAATCAATTGTTGAATTTATTCCTTCAACACCTCGATCATATGAATGATTATTTGCTGTAGATAAAACTTCTAAATCAAGTGATGAAACTAACGGACCAATCCATGATGGAGCACAAAAGTTATATCCATCTCCACTTATTTTCATATTGTCATTTCCAATTACAACTTCCATATTTCCAATAGATATATCATCATCATTAAAATAACTTTTTACTTTATTAAAATATAAATCTTTGTTATCTCCATTTTCAATTGATTTGTAATAAGGACTTTCAAATAAAAAGTCTCCAACAACTGTTAAATTAAGAGTAGAATAATCTTTCTTTTCTTCAGTTGTTTTATTTTCAATAACTTCATTACTTTTATTTTTATCATTTAATACTATTTTTGGTAAGATTTTATAAGTTATTCCAAGAGTAATAAGTATTAAAATAAGTATAAGTGCAACCATGTTTTTTCTTTTCATAAACATCACCTAAATAAATTTTATCACATAATATTTAAGTTGTGGTATAATTTCCATTAAGGAGAATCTTATGAAAATAAAAAAATATAAAAAGGATAAGAACAATAAGTATAAAGTATTAATTGATGATGAAGAAATCACTTTATATGATGATATTATAATTAAATATAATTTACTTATGAAAAGTGAAATTGATGTTTCTACTTATAATGAAATGATTAAAGAAAATAGTTTATTACTTGGCTACTATGAAGCTATTAAATATATAACTAAAAAAATGCGTTCTAAAAAAGAGATAGAAGAGTATTTAATTAAAAAAGGTTTAAATAGTAAAGAAATAAAAGAAACAATTAAGAAACTTGAAGATAATAAATTTATAAATGAAGATATTTATTTAAAAGCATATATAAGTGATCAAATTAATTTAACTAATAATGGAGTAAATAAAATTAAAAAGAACTTACTTAAATTGGGATTAGATAATAATAAAGTAGATGATTATTTAAGTAAAATAGATGAATGTATATTTTTAGATAAGATAGATAAATATATAGAAAAAAAGATTAAATTTAATAAAAATACTTCCTCATATATGTTAAAAAATAAAATAATTATTGATTTAGTTAATTTGGGATTTAATAAAGAAGATATTATAAGTGAATTAAATAAGTTTGAAATAGATGATAAAGAAGCTTATAATCATGAATATGAAAAGATTAAAAAGAGTCTAGAAAAGAAATATTCAGGTGATGAACTTAAATTTAAAATAAGAGAAAAATTATATAGGAAAGGATTTAGATATAATGAAATATAAATATGATACTTTAACTAAAGAAGAAAAAAAGAATTTAACTTTAGAATTTAAAGAAAGTAATGATGAAAATAAAAGTTTTTATAAAAAGATAAATAAAATAAAAATACTTTCTTATATAGGAATTGCTTATTCTATAATAATGATGATAGTTGATTTTCTATTTGATATGAGCTTAATAAATAAGATACTTGATAGTTTACTTTTAATATTCTGTATATTATTTTTAATTAAAACAAATGATATTTTAAGAATGAAATTAACTAAATATTTGATAAATAAGAAAAAATAGTTATAAATTTTTTCTTTTTTTATATTATTTAATATGAAGAAATTTATATTATTTATATTAATTATTTTTATTTTTCCTTTAAAAGTAAATGCATCATCTATAGTAATGGACGCTGATACTAAAAGAGTATTAGTTAATAATGCTGGTGATGAAAAAAAGCTTATTGCATCAACTACTAAAATACTTACAGCAATGGTAGTTATTAATAATGTTGATATTAAAAAGACTGTTACTATTGATGAAAACGTATTAAAAAGTTTTGGATCAGGTATATATGTAGAAATTGGTGAAAAGATAAGTGTTGAAGATTTACTTTATGGTTTAATGCTTAGAAGTGGAAATGATGCTGCTATTGCGCTTGCTTGTTATGTTGGTGGATCAATTGAAGGATTTTCAATGCTTATGAATGATTTAGCAAAAAGTATTGGAATGAATAATTCTAATTTTATAAATCCAAGTGGACTTGAAAATAATGATGGTGTAGGTAACATATCTACTGCATATGATATGGGTCTTCTTATGAGTTACGCTATGAAAAATGATATATTTAGAAAAATTACATCAACTAAACATAGAGTTGTAAAAACTAATTATAAAACTTATGATTGGTATAATAAAAATAAACTTTTAAGTATGTATAAATATACAACTGGAGGTAAAACTGGATATACTAAAAAAGCTTATAGAACTTTAGTAACAAGTGCAAGTAAAGATAATAAGAATTTAGTAGTTGTAACTTTAGATGAAAGTGATGATTTTAATAAACATAAATATTTATATGAAGATACTTTTAAAAAATATAAACTTGTTAAAGTAGTTGATTCTAAAACATTTCTAAAAAATGAAGGTTTAAAAGTTGATAAAGATATAAATATGTTACTTAAAGATTCAGAGATAAATAAAGTTGAGGTTGATGTTGTTTATACTGATGATGTAACTGACAGAGTAGGTTATGTAAATGTTTCTTTAAATGATAAAGTATATTTTAAAGAGGATATATATTTAATGACTGAAAAAGATAAAAAACATTCTATATTTTCTAAAATAAAAGATAAAATAATGTCTATATTTAATGTTAGAGATTAAATTATCTTTTTTTTATGGTAAAATACTTGTAAGTGGGTGATTTAATGGAAAGATTACAAAAAGTTATTGCATCATCTGGTGTTGCTTCAAGAAGAAAAGCTGAAGAACTTATCCTTAAAGGATGCGTAACTGTTAATGGAGAAAAAGTAACTGAACTTGGAACTAAAGTAAGTGGAAATGATTTAATATGTGTTAATGGTAAAAGTATAACTGAAGAAGATAAAGTATATTACATGCTTAATAAACCTAGAGGAGTTATTTCTTCTGCAAGTGATGAATTAGGTCGTAAAACAGTTGTTGATTTAATTGATACGGATAAAAGAATTTATCCAATTGGAAGACTTGACTATGACACGACTGGTATAATTCTTTTAACTAATGATGGTGAACTTTCTAATATTTTAACTCATCCTAATTTTAATGTTGAAAAAACTTATATTGCTAAACTTAATAAATTCTTAGAACCTACAGATTTTATGAAACTTAAAAATGGAGTAATGATTGATAAAAGAATGTGTAAACCTACAAGGGTGAGATTAAAAGAAAATGATAAAGTAAAAGATTATGCATTAGTAGAAGTAACAATTGTTGAAGGAAGAAATCATATAATAAAAAGATTATTCTTAAGTTTAGGATACTTAGTAGATAAATTAACAAGAACTAATTATGCTGGCATGTCACTTGATAATTTAAAAAGTGGAGAATATAGAAACTTAACTATTAAAGAAGTAAAAAGGTTATATGAATATGGAACAAGTAACAATAAATAAACTTGATAATAAAGGAAGGGGTATTGGTTATACTTCTGGTAAAATTGTTTTTGTAAAGAATGCTTTACCAGAGGAAGTTGTAACTTTAAAAAATATAAAAGAACATAAGAAATATATTACAGCTGATATTCAAAATATTGTTAAAAAAAGTGAGTTAAGAAATATTCCTAAATGTCCTTATTATGATTCTTGTGGTGGTTGTAATTTAATGCATGTAGGTATAGATTATCAAGAGGAATATAAGGAAGAAAAGGTAAAAGAAATATTAAAAAAATATGCTAATATAAAAGAAAATGTTAAGTTTATAAAAAATAATAAAGAACTATATTATAGAAATAAAGCAACTTTAAAAGTAAAAAATGGTGAATTTGGTTATTATAATGATGAAACTCATAATTTTATAAATGTTAATAACTGTTTACTTGTTAACAATAAAATAAATGAATTTATTAAAAGTAATGTTATTAAAATTAATAATGGAGAATTAGTTATAAGAGTTAACTATCAAGATGAACTTTTAATAAGCATAAAAAGTGAAGAAAATATATCTTTTTTAAATGATATAAATAAATATAATGTTGTAGGTGTTGTTTTAAATGGCAAAATTATTTATGGAACTTCTTTCTTTTATGATTATATAGGTGATTTTAAATTTAAAGTTTCTTATAATTCCTTTTTTCAAGTTAATAATTATATAGCAAGTAATATTTTTATGATTTTAAAAAGTAATTTAAAGGGTAAGAAGTTACTTGATTTATATTGTGGTGTAGGTACTCTTGGGTTAAGTTTAAAAGATAACTTTGAAAGTATATATGGAATTGAAAAAATTGAAAATGCAATTATTGATGCTAAAGAGAATGCTTTAATAAATAATTGTCATAATGCGCACTTTTATGCGGGAGATACATATGAAGTTTTAAAAGATATTAATGTTTTATTTGATACAGTTATAGTTGACCCTCCTAGAAGTGGTTTAAATGAAGAAACAAGAAATTTAATAATTAAATTAAAGCCCGATAAATTATGTTATGTTTCATGTGATCCTTTTACTTTAGCAAGAGATTTAAATATTCTAAATAAATATTATGATGTAGAGAAAATTAATGCTTTAGATATGTTTCCAAATACGTATCATGTTGAGTGTGTTTGTATTTTAGAAAGAACATCTAAATCACTTACAAATTGATTTAAAGGTAAGTTTTATTTATTGTAATAGAAACATTATTTTGATATAGTATACATATATTAATTAAGTTGCTAAGTATTAATATGACAATTCGGTCGACTAGGGTTTATAAGATAAAGCAACTAATCTTATATGCATGCATGCGGAGATATACATTTATTTTGTATATCTCTTTTTTTTGTAAAGGAGGGAAAAATATGAATGAAGTAATAGAAAAAGAAAAAATAGAAAATATGATTTATGAAATTATAGGAGTAGAAGTAATGTTAGATTCTGATTTGCAAAGCTTTATGAATGCAAAAATGGAACTAAAGAAGTTAACTAGGCAGTAAAAAATAATATAGATAAATTTCCTGAAAGATATAGTTTTAAATTAAATGATCAGGAATATAAAAATTTGTGGTCAAAATATTTGACTGCAAATATTAGTCCTAAATCTAGAAGTAATCCAAGAGTATTTACTGAACAAGGAGTTTATATGCTTGCTACATTTTAAAAGGAAAAAAAGCTTCGCAAATAACACTTGATGCATTTATTTTAATAAAAAAAATATAAATATTACCATCAAGATATATTTAAAATGTATGTGTAATAGGAAAAATAAAATTTCTTTCTTTTTATATTGTACTATGAACAATTGTTTGATATACTGAATTTGTAAATATGAGTCGAGTATGAAGGAATGTGAAAATATGAATGAAAGTAATATATTATTATATGAAACTGAAGAGGGTAAGGTTAATGTTGATGTAATTTTAAAAGATGAAACAATATGGCTTACTCAAAAAAGTATGGCTGACTTATTTGAATGTAGTTCCGATAATATAAGTTTACATTTAAAAAATATTTTTAAAGACAATGAATTAGATAAACGTTTAACTACCGAGGTTTTCTCGGTAGTTAGAAAGGAAGGAAATCGTAGTGTAAACAGAGAATTAGAATTTTATAATTTAGATGCTATAATAGCAGTAGGTTATAGAGTTAATTCTAAAAAAGCAACTAAATTTAGAATTTGGGCAACAAAAATATTAAAAGATTATATGATAAAAGGATTTGCGATAGATGTTGAAAAAATGAAGAATGGTCCTAAATTTGGAAAAGACTATTATGATGATTTATTGCAAACTATTAAAGAAATTAGACTTTCTGAAAGAAGGCAATATCAAAAGATTACTGATATTTTCGAAGCAACTAGTGTAGATTATAATAAAGATTCCGATGAGGCATATACATTCTTTAAAATAGTTCAAAACAAGCTTCATTATGCAATTACTGGAAAAACGGCAGCAGAACTTATTTATGAAAGAGTAGATAGTGAAAAATTAAATATGGGACTTACATCTTGGAGAAATAGTCCTAATGGCAAAATAATGAAATATGATATTAATATTGCTAAAAATTATTTAAATGAGGACGAATTAAAAAAATTAAATAATTTAACAACATTATTCTTGGATTACGCAGAAGATATGGCAGAAGAGCATCAAATTATGACAATGAAGGATTGGATAAAAGAAACTGATGAATTAATAAAATTTAGAAAGAAAAATGTTTTAAGTGATTCTGGAAGAATATCACATGAGAAAGCTATAGAAAAAGCTGAAAATGAATATGAAAAGTTTAGAGTAAAACAAGATAAAGAATATATTTCAAGTATGGATGAAATGTATAAAAGATATTTAGAAGAAAATAGTAAACAGTAATCTGAAAGTTGGTTAAAAGAATGAAAATAAGTTTTTTTGTAATATTTCTATTAATAGGTTTAGTGTTGTTAATTTTATCATTAATATTTAAAAGTAAAGATAAAAAGATGATCGAGCAATGCTCTCTAAAAACAAAAGGTAAAGTTATAAAATATACATTATGGAATAATAATGGAGTACATTTTCCTATAATAGAGTATATTGTTAACGATATTAAATATAATCAAAGACTTAAATATGGTTGGATTATAAATAAGTCATCATCTTTTAATAAAATGAATACTGAAGTAGAAAGTGATGTTTTAAGGAAAAATTTAGTAATTAAAAGTAATACTCATATTTCTACTAATGTATTAAAAGAACATTTTCCTATAGGAACAGAATTAGATGTTTTTTATAATTTTGAGAATCCAGCTAAAAGTTATGTAATAAGATTTGTAAAAAATCCAGCAGTAAAAGTTTTATTTTTTATAGGATTATTCTTTATTATTTTAGCATTTATTGGACTTCTTATTTTACCAAAATAGATATAATAAAAATAGAAAAGAGGGTATTTGGGTGAGTAATGAATTAAAAGTAGTAGAAAAAGTATTTGAAAATAAACAAATAAGAACTATTTGGAATAGTGATGAAGAAAAATTTTATATTAGTGTTGTTGATGTAATTGAAGTATTAACTGATAGTACTGAACCTAGAAAATATTGGAATTGGTTAAAAAATAAATTATTAAAAGAAGAACATTTTGAAACGTCTAGTATTACTAGACAGTTGAAATTAATGGCTAAAGATGGAAAAAATCGTATGACTGATGTTGTAGATATTGAATGGATGTTTAGGCTTATTGAATCTATACCATCAAAAAAGGCTGAACCAATAAAACTTTGGTTAGCAAGACTTGGTAAAGATAGAATTGATGAAGAATATGATCCAGAAATTACTATTAATCGTGCACTTGAAACATATAAAAGAAAAGGATTTTCTGATGAATGGATAAATCAAAGATTAAAATCTATTGATGCCAGAAAAGAATTCACTGATGAATTAAAAAATAAAGGAATAGAAAGCAGTAAGGATTTTGCAGTACTAACTAATATCTTAACTAAAATTTGTAGTGGGTATTCTGTAAAAGAATATAAAGAAATAAAGGATTTAAAGAAAGAAAACTTAAGAGACAATATGACTAATATGGAATTAGTACTGAATATGCTAGCTGAAGTTTCTTCTACAGAAATATCTAAGAGTTCAAATAAGTTGGGATATGATAATGTTAAAAATTCTATAGTAAAAGGTGGTAATATTTCAAAAACTGCGAAAGATCAAATAGAAAAAGAAAACGGTAAAATAATAGTAAGTAGTTCTAATAATAAAAATATTAAACAAATTGGCAATGATTAAAAAATTAACTATTAGAGAAGTTTAAAAAATTAGTAAAGGAGTGATGGTAGTTATGTTAAAGTTATATATTCCTAAATTGCAAGATTATTGGTATGAAGAAAAAATTCACAAAGATCCAAATACGATGAGTTATAATGCTGGTTATGATGTTTCATATTATGGTTATCATTATGATACTGGATATATTGATTTTCCAAGAGATAAATGGAAAGAAAAATTTGATAAAGAAAAACAATAAATCATAGAGGAGTTTTATGAAAAAAATATTCGAAAATGAAGAACTAGAAATTTATATGGATGGTAAAATAGAAAAATTATCTAATCCTATTGTTGAAAATACATTGGAAAAGTTGGAGTTATTTAGAAAAATTTTTAAAAAAGATAAATTAATTAAATCTAAAGTCATTATATTTGGTGATTTAGAAGAATTTAGAAAAAATGCATGTGAACAAAGAAAAGTTGAATCTATTCCCGATTATTCTAGAGGTTGGTTTAATGGAAGTGAAAATGCCTGTTTTCTTTGTATGGAAAGTATTCCACTTTTTGGTACAAAAAAATATTATAGTTATATATCTAGCATAGCTCATGAAATTTTTCATAATTTATATAGGAAATATTATTATGGAACTGATAGAATAACTTGGTTTGATGAAGGTCTGGCCCAATATCTCTCTGGTGAAGTTGCAAATTATAATGAAAATGATTTGTGTTCTCTTTTCAACTTTTACAAAAACAATAGTGTTTATTTTAATAATCTTAATGACAAAATAAATGGGGATAGTAAAATTCCTGATGAAAGAATATTTAAAAGAAAAGGGGTATTTGAAGGATATGCAGCATCACTTTTAGTAATTAAATACTTAATAGATGTATATGGTGAAGAATACCTTTATGATTTAATGTTTGATAATCAAAGAATAAGGAAAGTTGGAGAAAGTGTTTTAAATTTAATTGATGATTACTATAAAAATTTATATCATAAATCGAGAAATAAGTTATAATATATTTGGAGTGAGTTTATGAAAAGAAAATTTTTATTATTAATGTTAATTTTGAGTATTTCATTTACTTTAAATGTAAATGCTGCCAGTAATCCATATAGTTCTAAAGGGCCTTATGGAGTTAATTGTACTTGGTATACATGGAAAAAGGCCTATGATAAAACAGGAGTTCAATTACCTGCATGGGGAAATGCCAAAACATGGTATAATTCTGCCAAGAAAGCTGGATATTCCGTTGGAAGTGAACCTAAAAAAAATTCCATTGTTGTTTGGAATATGACATCTTATGGTCATGTTGCTTTTGTAGAACGTGTAAGTGGAGATAAAATATATGTATGGGATTCTGATCATGAATGTATTGATGAAGAAAATCCGGAATATAAAGCTTGTATGGAAGCATCTGTATCTGAAGAAACAGATCGTGCTTGTAAAGCAAATGCTAAAAAAGCAGCATGCGAATTTGGAAAAAATCAATATGATACAATTGGATATATTTATTTGGATGATGCTCCAAAAAATGTAAGTACAGAAACGACAACAAAAGTAAAAACAACTACAACTAAGAAAATAACTACAACAGTTGCTAAATCTAATAATAATTTTTTAAGTAATATAATAGTAAGTAATGGAAATATTATTTTTGATAAAAATACCTTAGAATATAATCTTGTTTTAGAAAATGAGGTTGATAAAATAAACATTGAAGCAACTGCTGAAGACAGTAATGCTAAAATTACTGGTGTAGGTGATTATAATCTAATTGAAGGTAATAATGATATAAAGTTAACAGTTACTTCAGAAAATGAAGAAGAGAGAGTTTATATTTTACATATTTTAAGAAATGAGAAAAAAGAAGAAATTATAAATGATACTAAAGAAGAAAAAAAGAAAGATAATTTTGCAATATATGTTATAATTTCTGGGGTAATAGTACTTTTAATAATAAGTTTACTAATTATAAAATCTTTAAAAAAGAAGAAAAAATAACGTAACTTATTGTAAATAGTAATTATAAATATTAAAGTGCTTTATAACTTTTGATATAATAATAAAGGTGGTAATATGTCAAAGTTATATTTTAGGTATGGCGCAATGAATTGTGGAAAAAGTACGGCTTTAATGCAAGTTGCATATAATTATGAAGCTAATAATAAAAAAGTATGTGTTATAAAATCAGTTGTAGATACTAAAGGTGGTGATTCTTTAGAATCAAGAATTGGTTTAACAAGAAAAGTTGATTTATTATTAAAGAGTGGTGAATCTTTAGAAAAATATTATGATAAACTTAAAAATGTAGATTGTATACTTGTAGATGAAGCACAATTTTTAGAAAAAGAAAGAGTAGACGAACTATTTTATATAACTAAAATGTTTAATGTTCCAGTTATTTGTTACGGATTAAGAACTGATTTTAGAAGTGAATTGTTTACTGGAAGTAAAAGACTTTTGGAACTTGCAGATGAACTTGAAGAATTAATAACTATTTGTAGATGTGGAAAGAGAGCAAAATTTAATGGTAGATATGTAAATGATGAATTTACACTTGATGGAGAAACAGTAAAAATAGATGGTTCAGATGATGTTGTTAAATATGTCCCATTGTGTGGAAAATGTTATTTAGAGCAAATAGAAAAGAGGAAAAATTAATTTCCTCTTTATTCTTGTCTTAAAAGTAATTCTTTTATTTGTTTCTTTAATTCTTCATTTGACATTTTTACAGGTGCTTCTGGAGCATTAATTGTACGTACACATTCACTAATAAAATGATTTTTTATTTCTTCAACTTGTTGTTCAGTGAATCTTTCTAAATACTCGCGACCTGCAATAAATAATTCATCAGTATTTTCTTCTCTCATTGCTTTTAAAATAGTTCTTCGACCTGATTTGTTACAGCAATAAGTAGCAATATAAACAGTTAATACATCATCAGCAGATTCAAATATTAAAGACATGTAATTTTCATATTCTTGAAGTGTAAAAACGTTTTTTCTATAATAACAAAAAGCTTGAATTAAAATTTGTCTTTTCTCTAAATCTGTATATTCATTCCAATTCTTTAATTCCATATATTTTATTCCTTTCGTGTGTTATTATTATATTGTATATATTTTATTTGTCAAGAGTGGAGGCGAGAATGCATGGATAATAAAGACATTTTAAATAGACTTTCTAAGTCAAAATTTAGAAGTAGTTTTCATCTTTCAAAAAAAGATTTTGATTATATAGAAAGCAAAGGAATTGATAAAATTAGAAGCCATGCAACAGATTTTATTACAAAAAGACTAGCACCAATGAAACCCCTTAATGATGGTAAACAAACACCTATGCATGGGCATCCAGTATTTGTTGCTCAACATGCAACAGCAACATGTTGTAGAACTTGTCTTTATAAATGGCATAAAATAAAAAATGATCATGATTTAACAAATGAAGAAATTGAATATATAGTTAATTTAATAATGGATTATATAAATATAGAAATCAATAATGCTAAGGAGTAAAATATGGATTTTGAAAATATTGGAAAATTAATAAAAGAATTAAGAATAAAAAATAATATGACTCAAAAAGAATTTGCAGAAAAATATAATGTTACATTTCAAGCAGTTTCTAAATGGGAAAATGGTATAAATATTCCAGATGTTTCTTTACTTAAACAAATAAGTAAAGATTTTAATATTAGTTTAGATGAACTTTATGAAGGTAAAATAAAATCTAAATCTAATAAAAATAAATTAATAGTTATATTAATAATAATTATAATTTTTATTGGTTTAATAGTGTTTATAGTTTGCCATAAAAAAAGTGATAGTAAATTTAATTTTAAGACTTTATCTTCTACATGTTCAAGTTTTACTATAAATGGAAATATTTCTTATAATAAAAATCAATCTTCAATTTATATTACTAATATAAATTATTGTGGAGGAGATAATACTTTAAAATATAAAAAGTTTAATTGTGTTCTTTATCATAAAGAAAAAAATGATGATAGAGTTATAAGTAGTTATGATTATGATGGAAAAGCAATTACTTTAGAAGAATTTTTAAAGAAAGTTACATTTGTAAAATCGGATTTTAATAATAAATGTAATGATTATAATAATCATAGTTTGTATTTAAAGATAGAAGTATTTTTAGATGGTAATACTTCAACTTTATATAAAGTACCACTTGAATTAAATAAATGTGATAAGTAATTCTATTTATAGTCTAGTTAATTCAACTTTGAAGTTATTATAAATTTCTATTTTTAGTAGTAATATTTTTTCTAGAAAGGAAGGAAATTATGAAAAAGAAAATTTTATGTGGATGTGTATCTTTAGTTTTAATTGTTGTTGGAGTTATTATAGGTTATTTTATAAATAATACTAGTAACAATAATAATCTTCAAAAGTTACCTAAACCAGAAGTGACTGGAGGAGAAAGAGGTAAACTTGGAATAGATAAAAATATTAATGAAGAAACTATTGATAATTATCTAAATAGAAGTGATTCAGTTTATTATGATGTTAGAATGCTTAAGGATGATGCTAATTGGGAAAGTATTAATGGAGATTCATATTTAAGTGGATTTGTTAATGGATTTGAAGTTTTTCCTTATCCATTTATAGCTAATGATAGTATTAGTCCAGAACTAGAAAATATTGTTGGTAAAGGCTATAATGGGCCATCACTTTTTAATAATGAAGATGGTAAATATGTTGCTAACTATAAAGAGTCATTAGAAATACTAGAATATCTATTTCCAAAAGATAAAAATATTTTCTTGATGTGTGGAGGTGGTGGATATGCTGGCCAAACAAAAAATTTACTTGTTTCTCTTGGATGGGATGAAGATAAAATTTATGATGTTGGTGGATATTGGTATTATAATGGAAAAAATAATATAAATGTAAAAACTTCTAGAAATGAAAAAACAGTATATGATTTCTGGAAAGTAAACTACCATTCCATAGATTTTAAAAGTTTAACAAAGGAATAAAAATGAAAAAGGTTGTTATTTTAATTACAATTTTATCAATTTTTATTGCAGGTTGTTCAGAAAAAAAATTTTATTTAAGTGGTGAATATTATAAAAGTGATGTACTTGAAATAAATGACAATGATCTTGATAAATTAATTAATAATAAGAAGAGTTTTATTTTATTTGTATATAATCCATTTTGTAACTTTAAAGTATCTTGTGAAGAGGTATTCGTTAATACTTTAAAGAATGAAAATATAACTTTATTAAAAATACCATTTAATAGTTTTAAATTATCAAAATTTTATAAAAAGGTAAAATATGGACCATCAATTTTAATTATTAATAATGGTAAATTAGTTAAATACTTAGATGCATCAGATGATAATGATTATGATATTTATCAAGATGAAGAAAAATTTAAAGAATGGTTATCATTTTACATTTATTTAAATAAGAGGGACTAATAAATAAAAATCCTTATGGTATAATATTCCTGAACAAGATTTATTTTTAGAAAGTATGGCCGATGCTGCAAGTTCAGTTCATAATCATTTTAAAGACAATATTGCATATATCAATATGATGTTAAATATGAGTATTGACTATGATTGTTGTGCAAAAGCAGAAGATCCTTGTATGAAAGATATTGGAATTCTTGCTTTCCTTGATCCAATTGCAATTGATCAAGATGGAATTCATACTATAGAAGCTGCAAGTGAATTTGGTTTTGGTTCTAGAGAATATGAATTAATTTATATAGATTAAGGCGTTTTTGCCTTTTTTTTATTTTGTCTTTATTGTATAATTATCTATAGAATAGGTGTGTGCAGATATGAAGAAAAAAATAATTTTTGGAGTAATTATGTTTGTATTAGGAGTAACAGCAGCTTATGGAGCGGATTTAATATTAGGTGAAGATGTTAGTTTTAGTAATGGAGCAACTAATTTAAAAGCAAATAATGTCCAAGATGCTATAGAAGAACTTTATGATAAAACAGTTTCTGACTCATCATGTAAAAGTGTAAGTGCACCAAATTTAGGAAGTGGATTAGTTCCAGTAACAATAGAAAATGACGGAACGGTAAAATATGCAGATACAACAAAAAAATGGTATAACTATTGTGATAAAATATGGGCAAATGCAGTAATACTTGAAGATAATGCTAGTTATAATGTTGGAGATACGATACAAGAAAGTGACATTCAGTCATATTTTGTATGGATACCAAAATATAAATATAAATTATGGAATGTTGATAAGGCTAGTAAAACTGCACATGAAATAGATATAGTATTTGATGAAACAAATACGACAGATGTTGAAGGAGTATCTTGTAAGACTCCAATGGTAAGTGGAGAAAGTGGAAACTGCAATAATGGAGAATATATGACACATCCTGCATTTATAAGTATGAATACAAATGGATTTTGGGTAGGAAAGTATGAAACTGGATATAAAGGGGCAACAAGTGTTTCTTCCTCTCAAGTTAATACAAATGATACAAGTAAAGTAATAATAAAACCAAATGTATATAGCTGGAGAAATATAACAATTTATAATGCTTTTTTAACTTCATATAATTATCAAAGAAATCTAGATTCACATTTAATGAAAAGTACCGAGTGGGGAGCTGTTTCTTATCTATCACATTCCAAATATGGTTTAGAATATGAACTTAATATAAATAATAATTCAAGTTATAAGACTGGATATTCAGCATTACCATCAACAAACCAACAAACATATCCAGCTACTTCAGGAGATGGTGCAACATACAACTCTGCATACAATACAGACGTTGGTTATCTTGCAAGTACAAGCGGAAATATAAGCGGTGTTTATGATATGAGTGGTGGAGCGTGGGAATATGTTTCTTCATATATAACAGGAAAATTCGGATCGAGTGGATTTAATACAACAACTATAGCAAATTATGATAGTAAATATTTTGATACATATAATGCAGCATCTACACTTACTACTTATCAATATAAAATACTCGGAGATGCTACCGGAGAAATGGGGCCATTTAAAAGTTATTTAGACGGAGACAACACCTCAAGATATCACTCTAGTTGGTATGGCGACTATTCGTACTTTGTGGACTCTTCTGACCCTTGGTTCCTTCGAGGCGGGCATTACACTGATGGCGTGCTTGCGGGGGCTTTCTTTTTCCGTAGGAGCACTGGAGGGACTAACAGCATCGGTGGTTTCCGTATAGTTTTAACTCCTTAAGATATACAATTGTACATCTTTTTTTTGTCAAATAATATAAATATGTGCATATACTATTGACAGTTGAATGTTTGCTCAACTATAATTAATTCAGTCGAATAATTATTCAACTATGGAGGAAATATGAAAGACGTTGAAATATGTGATTGCAATGTAATACATGAAGCAATTGTTAATCAAACAAAGAAAAAAATGCTTGATAATGATTTTATAAATGAAATATCTTTATTTTTTAAAATATTAGGAGATAATACAAGAGTTAAAATTTTATTTTCTTTAGATAATAATGAAATGTGTGTTTGTGATATAGCAAATGTTTTAAACATGACTAAATCATCTATATCACATCAATTAAGTTTCTTAAAACAAAATAATATTGTGAAATGTAATAGGATTGGTAAAGAGGTTTATTATTCTTTAGATGATGAACATGTTAAAGAAGTATTTGAAGTTGCTATTTCACATATCAAACATAGAAAGGAGAATTTATGAAAGAATATAGATATAATATAAATAATCTTGACTGCGCTAACTGTGCTAGAAAAATAGAGGAACATATGAATTCTTTTGATGACTTTAATAATGTTGTAGTTAATTTTAATACTTCAAAAGTTAGCTTTGAAAGTGATAAAAATTATAGTCTTAATGAACTAAATAAGATTATTAATTCTGTTGAACCAGATGCATATTTAAGTGAAAATGAAGAGGGAATAAAAAGTGATTTTCATCTTAGTTTACTTATTCTTGCTGTATTAACAAGTGTTATTACTTATACATCTAATATGCCAGATATTATAAAAACTATTTTATACATTATATGTTATATATTGCTTTTATATAAAACAACAATAAATGCCGTTAATCTTTTGTTTAAAAGTCATACATTAAATGAAAATGCTTTAATAACAATTTCTTGTTTAGGTGCATTTTTTATTGGTGATGTTTTAGAAGGCGTTATGGTCATAGCACTTTATACAATTGGTAAAATTTTAGAAACAAAAGCTATTAATAATTCTAGAAAATCTATAAAAGATTTAATAAATATTAAACAAAATTATGCTAATCTACTTAAAGATGATGAAATAGTTAAAGTTGATGTAGAAGATATTAAAATTGATGATTTAATGGTTGTTAAAGTTGGAGAAAAAATACCAGTTGATGGAGTAGTTGTAGATGGAAAAAGTTTTTTAGATACATCTTCACTTACAGGTGAATCAGAATCATTATTAGTAAAAAAAGGTGATAAAGTTTTATCTGGTTCTATTAATGAAAGTGATGTTTTAACTATTAAAGCAACAAATGTCTATTCAACTTCAACAGTGTTTAAAATTCTAGAACTTCTTGAAAGCGCAACTGATAAAAAAACTAAAACTGAAACAGTAGTAGCAAAAATAAGTAAAATTTATACACCAATTATTTTAATATTAGCTGTTCTAATAGTAATGTTTTTACCACTTATAGGAATAAAATTTAATGATGCTCTTTATAGAGGACTTACATTCTTAGTAATATCATGCCCATGTGCAATTGCTATATCTGTTCCTCTTTCTTATTTTACTGGAATAGGTTTATCTAGTAAAAATGGTATTTTAATAAAGGGTAGTAATTATTTAGATAATTTAAGTAATGCTAAAAATATTATATTTGATAAAACAGGAACAATTACTGATGGAACTTTTAAAGTAACTGAAATAGATATTAAAGATAATAACTATACTTTAGAAAGTGTTACTGATATTTTAGTTTTAGGAGAAAGTTTTTCAACACATCCAATTGCTAAATCTATTTTAAAATTAAAACATGGTAAAGTTGATAAAAAGAAAGTACTTAATTATAAAGAAAAAAGTGGATCAGGAATAGAATTTGATTATGAAGGTAAACATGTATCAATTGGTAATAAAAAACTATGTGGTTGTTCTTATATTTCAACACTACATTTAAATATAGATGGTAAACATATTGCATCAATAAAAATAGATGATGGTATTAAAGATAATGCAGATGATGTTATCAAATATTTAAATAAGGAAAATATAAATACTTATATGTTTACTGGAGATAAACGTGAAGTTGCTACAATTATTGGAAAAAGTGTTGGTATTAAAAATGTTGAAGCAGAGTTATTACCTACAGATAAATTTTATATGTATGAAAATGTATCAAAAAGTGGTATAACGATTTTTGTTGGAGATGGAATAAATGATGCTCCAGTTTTAAGAAGAGCAGATATTGGTATTTCTATGGGAAGTCTTGGATCTGATGCTGCTATTGAAGCTAGTGATATAGTTTTAATAAGTGATGATTTAAGTAAGATTAAATCAGCTATTGAAATATCAAAATATACTAAGAAAATTATAAAAGAAAATTTAATATTCGCGTGCTTAGTTAAAGTAATAATTCTTTTATTAAGTGTCCTTGGGTTAGCAAACATGTGGTTAGCTGTATTTGCTGACACGGGAGTTACATTACTTACAATTTTAAATACTCTTAGAATAATGAAGAAAAAATACTAATTTAAGTATTTTTTTTGGTAATATAATAAGTATAGTAATTTAAAAGGAAGTGTGATTATGCGCATTATTAGTTTTGGCAATCTTTTTTGTGATTATTATATTAAAGATGGAAGCAATATATTTGTAAGTGGTGGAAAAAGCAATGCAAATATTTTGGCTAACTTAAGTAAATATTTTAAATGTGCATTTTATGGAATTAAAGGAAATGATCAAGAAGGAGAAATTTCTTTAAAAAGTTTAGAAGAAATGAATATAGAAACAAGTATTAGAACTATTAATGAGGAAACTAAAACTCGATTTATAAATGGTAATGTTGTTTCTAATATATGCCCTTATTGTAAAAAAGAATATGGTTATGATGGTAATAAAATGTCTTTAAATGATTTAGATGGGTATATAGAAGAAAATGATTATTTTGTTATAGATAATTTAGATGAATTTACAATAAATGTTTTAAATAAATATCCTAATGAAGCATTTTTAAATTTAGAAGAAATTGATGATATAGAAACGCTTGGTTTTAAAGAACTTAGTGATATTTTAAAAAAACGATTTAATATAATTTGTTTAAATGAAGAAGTTTATTATTATCTTAAAGATAAGTTTTTGGTTGATTCATACGATTTATATGATAGTTTTGAACCTAAAATTTTAATTATTAATAGGTCTTTACGTGGATGTGATATTATCTATGATAATAATTTTATAAAAAAGACAATTGAAGAAAAAATAAAATATGTTGATTTAAATGGTATAGGTGATGCTTTTTTTTCAGAATTTGTAAGAACTTTTATAGAAGAAAAAGAAACTACAGAAAAAATGATTAGTAAAGCTTTTATCAGAGCTTTAACAAGCATAAGTGTGTGTGCTAAATATTTAGGTGCTAGAGGACATTTAATTAAACCTTATAAGATAAAAACTTATAATAAATGCATTTGTAAAGATATTGTTATAGATAAATAAATAAACTTATTGTATAATATTAATACTTGGTGATGAAAATGATGGATTTGTTTAAATTAATTAATAAGAAAACAACATTTATGACAATATTTTTAAAAAGTTGTATTTATTTATGTTGGTACTTTTTTGCAATAGTTTTTTCTATATTTATATATGACTATTTAACTGATAATAAAATATTTTTAGTGCTTCTTTTTATAGGGATTATATATATATTTAGAAACATGCTAAAGTATTTACATAATAAAGATGCTAATCAAGCACATTATAATGTAAAACATGAAATTGAAATGTATTATTTTAAAAAGATACAAAGTAGTAAAGCATATTATAGTGACTCAATATTAAAAAAATTAGATAAAGAAATACTTGATTTTTCTTATCTATTTACTAAGATAATGTTTGATTTAGGAGAAGTTATAATTCCTTTTATTCTTGGTATAATAATTTTATATACTAAATTATTTGAAGTTAATTTTATTATGTCTTTAATAAGTTTAATATATATAGTTTTATTACTTGTATTAAAATATAAAAAAACAGATTTAAAAAATGGCGTTAATTATAATGATTTATTAAATGATTTTATATCTAAATTTGATACAATTAGAAAATTAAAAGTATTTGATTATTGTGTTAATAAGTTGGATGAAAATGAGGAAAATGATATAGTTATATTAAAAAAAGAAGCTGAAGATAATGATATTAAATTTTCAAATGGAATAATAATTTATTTTCTATTTATGTTATTAGTTATCTTTTTCTCAATTAATAATAATGTAACTAAAGTTGGTTTATTAATATTTGTTATAGTAATAATGACAAAATTACAAAACATATTATATGATTTACCTAATACAATAAAAAGAATAATAAGTCTTAAATTAAGAAAAATGCATCTTGATAATATGTATGGAGAAAAAATATCTTTAAAGAGTGTTAAAAACTTTAAAGCTGTTACTTTAAATGAAGTAAAGGTTAATTATAAAGACACAAATACTTGTATAAGTATTCCATCGTTTGAACTTATAAAAGGAGACACGATTGGTATATTAGGTAAATCTGGTCAAGGTAAATCAACTGTATTAAATGTTTTAAGTGGTTTATCAAATATTAATGAAGGTAAAATATTGATTGATGGTGAAGAAAAAAAATATCCAATTGATGTTGTATATTTATCAACAAGTGTAAAAATGTTTTCTTTATCACTTCGCGATAATTTAACTTTAGGTAAAAAAATAGATGATAAAAAAATAATTGAATTAATAAATGAAATTGGCCTTGAAGAATGGTTTAATAGTCTTGATAATGGTCTTGAAACGATTATTAATGAAGTAAGTGATACTGTACTTAGAAGATTAAATATTATAAGAGCAATTATTATGGATAAAGAAGTTTATTTATTTGATGAGATCACTAGTGGATTAAATTTAGATAGTGAAAAGAAAGTCGTTTCTATGATAAAAAAATATTTTAAAGATAAAACGTTTATTATTATTTCTGATAGACCTATTCTTAATAATATTTGTGGAAAACATTATTTTATTAAAAATCATACATTATTAGAGAAAGAAACATTATTATAGATTCTTTCTTATTATTTTTATAAATGTTTGATAAAATGATAATTGAGCATATTATATGTAAGTAGGAAAGGAAATTTATATGAAAGACATATTAAAAAAATATACTGGTAAAATAATTTTAGTCGTGCTTTTACTTTTAGTTCAAGCTTACTGTGATCTTGCTTTACCAGATTATACATCAAAGATAATTAATGTTGGAATTCAACAAAAGGGAATATCTTCTGAAGTAGCTGATGTTTTAACTGATAAAACATTTGATAATTTATCTGCTTTAGATAGCAAATTAAAAGGTTACTACGAAAAAGTGGATAAAACTGATAAGAATATAAAAAAATATCCATATTTAAAAGATGGAGATGTTTATAAGTTAATTGATTCAGTAAGTGAAGATGGTAAAAGTGAAATAGTAGATGCTACTGTTATTTATTCATTCTTAATAAGTAATGAACAAATTAAAAATAGTG
Organism: uncultured Bacilli bacterium; assembly: GCA_934098345.1. GTDB lineage: Bacteria > Bacillota_I > Bacilli_A > RF39 > UBA660 > CAG-582. The sequence continues at coordinate 3,268 of CAKONX010000011.1, read as the reverse complement.
GAATAGATATAAATCCAACTACTATAGAATATTATACAAAAAGTGATACTTTAAATATAAAAGAATATTTGGATAAGTTTAAAGATATAGACGATTCCATGAAAAAACAATATTCTATTAATTTCATTTCTAGTGAGTATAAAAGTCTTGGTATTGACTTAGAAAACTTACAAATGAAATATCTATTTAAAACTGGTACAATGATGGTTTTACTTTCACTTTTCATAATGGTAGTCATAATAATAACGACATATCTTTCAGGAAAAATTGCAGCAATGTTTGCATTTGATTTAAGAGAAAAAGTTGTTAGAAAGATAATGAGATTTTCAAAAAGTGAATTTAATGAATTTGAAACTAGTAGTTTAATAACTAGATCAACAAATGATATAACTCAAATACAAAATATGCTTACAATGGTTCTTAGAATGGTACTATATGCACCAATAATTGGAATTGGAGCTTTAACAAAAATAATATCAATTAATATGGTTTGGATTTTAGGAATATCTATTGGAGCTATATGTTTACTAATGATTATACTTATGTTATTTGTTCTTCCAAAATTTAAGGCTATTCAAAGTTTAATTGATAAGTTAAATTTAATAGTAAGAGAAACATTAAATGGTTTACCTGTAATAAGAGCATTTGCAAATGAAAAGAAAGAAATAGATAAGTTTGATAAAGCAAATACAGATTTAAAGAAAGTTAACTTATTTACTCAAAGATTAATGTCATTAATGTCTCCTTTAATGATGCTAATAATGAATGGTACAATTATTCTTATTTATTTTGTAGGAGCAAAACATATTGACACTGGGGCAATGCAAGTTGGAACATTAACTGCTTTGATTAGTTATACAATGCAAGTTATCATGTCATTCTTGATGCTAAGTATGTTATCTATAATGGCTCCAAGAGCAATAATATCTATTAATAGAATTAAAGAAGTATTAAATAAAGAAAATAGTATTGAAGAAAGTAAAAATCCAGTTAAATTAGATTCTAGTAGAAATGGTGAATTAGAGTTTAAAAATGTTTCATTTAAATATCCAGATGGAGATGAATATGTTTTAGAGGATGTTAACTTTAAAATAAATAAAGGTGAAACACTTGCAATAATCGGATCAACTGGTTCAGGAAAGAGTACAATTGTTAAATTAATTGATAGATTCTTTGATGTAACAAGTGGAGAAATACTTTTAAATGGAATTAATATTAAAGATTTAAGTTTTGAAGATTTAAGAAGTGAAATTGGTTTAGTACCTCAAAAAGGAATGCTTTTCAGTGGAACAGTTGAATCTAATCTTAAATTTGGAAATGATGCATTAACTGAAGAAGATATGATTAACGCATTAAAAGTTTCAGAAGCATATGAATTTGTAATGAATAAAGAAGAAAAACTTTTGTATCCAATTAATCAAGGTGGTACTAATGTATCTGGTGGTCAAAGACAAAGACTATGTATTGCAAGAGCTGTTGCTATGAATCCAAATATTTACGTATTTGATGATTCTTTTTCAGCACTTGATTATAAGACAGATTCTAAAGTAAGAAAAAATTTAAATGAAAATTGTAAGAACTCAACAAAAGTAATTATTGCTCAAAGAGTAGCAACGGTTATGAATGCTGATAAGATTTTAGTTTTAGATGAAGGTAAAGTTGTTGGTTTAGGAACTCATAAAGAACTTTATAAGAATTGTAAAGTATATAAAGAAATTGCTTTGTCTCAATTAAGTGAGGAGGAACTTGTATGAAAGGAAAAGGACATGGACCAAATCAAGAAGTAGAACGTGCAAAAGATTTTAAAGGGACATTAAAAAAATTATTTAATTCCTTAGGTATGTATAAAATACCTATATTAATTGTTTTCTTATTTGCAGCTGCTTCAACTGTTTTTGCAATAATTGGACCTAAAGTTTTAGGAAATGCAACTAATGAAATATTTAATGGTATTGTTTCTAAAATAAGTGGTGGAAGTGGAATTGATTTTTCAAAAGTAAATGGTATTTTACTTACTTGTTTAATTCTTTATATTGTAAGTGCTATTTGTAATTATATTCAATCATTTATAATGTCAACAGTTACTCAAAAATATACTTATAAATTAAGAGGTGATTTAGACAAGAAAATTCATAGATTGCCTTTTAAATATTTTGATTCTAAAACAAACGGTGAAGTATTAAGTGTTATTACAAATGATGTTGATACATTACAAGTTAGTTTTAATCAAGCAATAACTCAAGCGATAACTTCTTTAACAACTGTTATTGGTATAGTTATTATGATGCTTTCTATAAATGTTAGTATGACTTTATGTGTACTTATACTTATTCCAATAAGTTTAGTATTTATGTCTTCAATTATTAAAAAAAGTCAAAAACACTTTAAAAATAATCAAGAGTATTTAGGACATGTAAATGGTAATATTGAAGAAATGTATTCAGGTCATGATATTGTTACATCATTTAATGCAACTGAAAAATATGTGAGTATGTTTAATGAAAATAATAAGAAACTTTATGAAGCAGGATGGAAGAGTCAATTTTTATCTGGACTTATGCATCCAATTATGCAATTTATTGGTAATTTAGGATATGTATGTGTTGCTATTTTAGGTGGATATTTATGTATTAAAGGTAAAATAAATGTAGGTAATATTCAATCATTTATATCTTATACTAAAAATTTTACTCAACCTTTAACAAGTCTTGCTCAAGTATTAAATCAAATTCAATCAATGATTGCATCATCTGAAAGAATATTTGAATTCTTAGAAAGCAAAGAAGAAACTTTTGGGGAAAAAGAATTAGATCATCAAGTTCTTGGTAATGTTAAATTTGATCATGTAAGTTTTGGCTATGATGAAAATAAAACAATTATTAAAGATTTTAGTTTAAATGTTCATGCTGGAGAAAAAGTTGCTATAGTTGGACCAACTGGTGCAGGTAAAACAACTTTGGTAAAATTATTAATGAACTTTTATAAAGTTAATTCTGGTGAAATAACAGTTGATGGAATGAACATTAATGATTATAAAATAGATGAATTAAGAAAAAACTTTGGTATGGTTTTACAAGATACATGGTTATATAGTGGAACTATAATGGAGAATTTGAAATATGGTAAATTAGATGCTAGTGATGAGGAAGTGTATAAAGCTTGTAAAATAGCAAATGTTGATCATTTTATAAGAACTTTACCAGATGGATATAATATGCAAATAGATGAAGAAAATGCGAATATTAGTCAAGGTCAAAAACAATTACTT
>CAKONX010000010.1 GCA_934098345.1 uncultured Bacilli bacterium | reverse complement strand
GAAGCAACAACTTATAAGTTTGCAAAATGCTTAAGAGAGAGATTTGGTAAGATTAAAGGTATAACTGATCGTGATTACATAACAAATTCTTATCATGTACCAGTATTTGAAGAAATTGATGCCTTTACTAAATTAAAACTTGAAAGTGAATTCCAAAAATTAAGTCCAGGTGGCGCAATTAGTTATATTGAAACACCTAATTTAACAAATAATTTAGATTCTGTTTTAGAAGTAATTAAATTTATTTATGATAATATTATGTATGCAGAACTTAATACTAAATCTGATTATTGTCAAGAATGTGGATATGATGGAGAAATATTACTTGATGATAAACTAGAATGGTATTGTCCAAATTGTGGTAATAGAAACCATGATACATTAAATGTTGCTAGACGTACTTGTGGTTATATTGGTACTAACTTCTGGAATAAAGGAAGAACTCAAGAAATACATGATCGTGTAATTCATATAGATAACAAAGATGCCGAGGTATAGTTATGAGATATAATACTATAAGAAAGATGGATATTTCTAATGGACCAGGAGTAAGAGTATCCGTCTTTGTCCAAGGCTGTGTGTTTAATTGTAAAAATTGTTTTAATCCAGAAACTCATGATTTTAATTCTGGAAAAGGTGAATTAGATGAAGAAAAAATGAATTTTATTCTTGATTTATGTGATAAAGAATATATTCGTGGTTTATCTATTTTAGGTGGAGAACCAATGCATCCAAAAAATATTGATGGTGTTACAAAACTTGCTAAAATGTTTAAAGAAAGATTTCCTAATAAAGATTTATGGGCTTGGAGTGGATTCCTTTATGATGATTTAAAAGATAAGGAAATCATGGATTATTTAGATGTTTTAGTTGATGGAAGATATATGGATGAACTTCATGATTTTAGATTAGAATGGCGAGGTTCATCTAATCAAAGAGTAATAGATATTAAAAAGTCAAAAAAACAAGGTAAGATTGTTATATGGAAAGAGAGCAAGTAATGGATAGAAGTAGAGGATTTGAAATAGCTAAAGGTTGGGAAGACAAAGACATTCATATGCCAGTTAGAAAAACTGCAAGGAGTGCTGGATATGATGTTGAAGCAGCAGAAGATACTGTTATTCCACCATTCCAAAGCGGATGTAAACCAACTTTAATTCATACAGGTTTAAAAGCATATTGCATGGATGATGAATGGTATATGCTTGCTAATAGATCAAGTAATCCAGGTAAAAAACATTTAGTTTTAGCAAATGGAATTGGTATAATAGATGCTGACTATTATGGAAATCCTGATAATGATGGTGAATTTATGTTTGCATTCTTCAATATGAGCGATGAAGATGTATTAATAAAAAAAGGAGATACAATTGGTCAAGTTGTATTCCAAAAATTCTTATATGCAGATAATGACTTAACAACTGGAGAAATAAGAAAAGGTGGATTTGGATCCACTAGTGCATAAGAGAGCAATTTAGCTTTCTTTTTTTTACACCGATTTACAAAACTTTGGCTTAATAATATTATGAAACACAAAATTCATGATATAATCTATATATAAATAATAGAATAAAGGTAAAAGATGAAAAAGAAGGGAAGTATAGTAGTAGCTATACTATTATTAGCAGTAGGATTTGCTGCAATAAGTACAACATTGATAATAAACGAAAGTACAAAAGTAAGTGAAAATGTAGATGACTCTTCTGTAATATTTATAAAAGCAACATTAGATGGAACAGATGTATATGCAAATGTAATAGATGATACAAAAAAATAATTACATTTAAAACAAATGAAGGATGTTACTCTTATTCTGACGGTACTGTTGGTTGCAGTTAATAGTATTTTACAGAATACTTAATAATTAACTTAACTAGTTTTAGTTAAGTTTTTTTATGTTTACATTTAATTGACTTTTTCTGCCTTTTTTGGTAATATAACTACTTATGAAAGGAATTGATAAACATGAAAAAGAATGCATTTACAAAGAAATATTCCTTATTAGATAAATATGTATCAGATGAAACAGTTAGAAATAATATGCTTACAAATAAAGATTTATTTAGAAAATATGAAGAAAATAAAGAATTAATTAGAATTTTTTTAGTTGAACTTGAAAGTAGATTTGATGTTTCTGATATAGAAACTATAGTGATAGAAACTATATTTAAATATCCAGATGAAATATTAAAATCATTTATAACTGCTTACTTAAATAGTTCATTGGAAGTTAAAAATAAAAAAGACTGTTATAATGACTTTAAAAAGATAATGTTCATGGGTAATGATGTAATACGTTATGTTTCTAGAAATGGAATAATTATTAGTAGGAACTATAAAAATATACCTGAAAAAATAATAGATGAAAAATATGATGAATTAAAATCTGGAATTGAAATGTTTCATAACGAATTATTAGAAACTGTATTTAAAACTTTAAGTATTTCTAAAAAGGAATTTATAGTTTCACTTTTAGAAAAAGATTCTTATTCAGTATTCAAAGAATGCTTTGAAAAAACTCCTTACAACTTAGTTGCTATTCTTAATTTAGTTGAAAATTTAAATATACCTTCATCATTATTTTATAAATCTACTTGTGAAAAAATTGGTATAGAGGGAATAAATAAAATTATTATGGTTGCAATAGATTCAACTGATTTATTATTTATAACAAATATAGCAAGTATAATAAAAAATGATAAATGTGAATTCTTAAAGAAAGTAATTGAAATAGATAAATTAAGTTATTTAAATGAAATTGCTAATGAAGAAATAGAAGCAATTATATTTGATGATAAATATTTAGAGTCTTTAGATATAGATGCTTATCTAGATGGTTTACGTCAAAATACTTATTTAAAATTAAAAGAAGCTGCATAGTTTCTTTTTTTTACATTTTTTTTAAGCCCTTTTTTATAAAATAAAATTGGTGAAGATTAATGAGAAAAATATTTAAAGCAAAAAAGACTAGAAAATATAAATTATTGATATTTTTAGTTATTACATTTTTATCAATATTTATATCTAATAAAGTAATTAATAATTTATCTAAAGAATATATTATAAGTGGAAAGTTAGAGAAGTTTAATATTAATATAGATAAAGAAAAGTTTTTACTTAAAATGGGACTTAATTATAAAAAAATAAACAAGATTAAAGAAAATGATTTAAAGGTTTTTAATGAACTTGTATATGATAATCCAAAAGTATATATTTATAATACTCATAATCGAGAAGAATACGATGGTGGGAGTGTTGTTGATGCAGCTAATAAATTAAAAGAAGAATTAACTAAATATAATATTGATGCTATTGTAGAAACTAAAGATATAGTTGGTGAAGTTAAAAGTAATAATTTACAATATAAAGATACTTATAAAGTTACTAGAGAACTAATAAGTAAAGATATTAATGATGATATTAGTTTATATATTGATCTTCACAGAGATTCAGTTAATAAAAGTATTACAACTACAGAAATTGATGGTAAAAGTTATGCTAAAATGCTTTTTGTAGTAGGTGGTAAACATGAAACTTATATGGAAAACTATAATGTTTGTGATAGCCTTAATAAATTTGTAAAAAATATAAATTCAAGTTTAAGTAGAGGAATACTTGTTAGAAAGAGTAGTAGTTATAATCAAGATTTAAAAAGTAATATTATATTAATTGAAATGGGTAGTGAAAAAAATACAATGGAGGAGGTTAATAATACGATTAGTTTTTTAGCAGAGGCTATATCGAATTATATAAAGGAATAATGGAAGAGAAAAAGAAAAATAATGGAAAGTATTTTTTTAGAGTGTTATTTGCTTTATTTATAGTATTTATATGCGTTTATGCAATAGGCCAAAATGGTTTTGTTCAAAAAAAATATAGTGATAAAACTTTATATACAGAAGAACAAATAAAAAAGTTTGAAAGTGATATTGAAAATGGAAAAGAAATAGATGTTAATGCTTATTTAACAGATAAAAAAGTCGATTATTCAAATAATTCTAGTAAATTAGGTGATTATATGAGTGATATGATAAATACTGGAGCACGTAAATTGGATAAAATATTAAATTCCTTATTTGCATTTCTTTTTGAATAGGTATTGCATTTTTAATTCTTTTGTATTATAATTTAGTAGTCATTTGAAAAAATGATTATTGTGTCCGCGTAGCTCAGCTGGATAGAGCACTCGCCTTCTAAGCGAATGGTCACGTGTTCGAATCACGTCGTGGACACCATTAAAGATTTATTCGAACTAGAAATAGTTCGTTTTTTTGTTGAAAAATATATAGCGATCGAAAAGTGACTGAATATATTAATATTATTTTTAAAACTGTATATATATAATTTGAGGAATAATATATATATAGAAGATGAATATACAGAATTGAAAATTGAGTTGATAAAAGATATAAAAAAAGAAATAATTGCATTTGCAAATACTAAGGGTGGAAAAATATATATTGGTATTGATGATGACGGAAGTGTTATTGGTCTAAATAACGCAAAAGGAGACTTAGAATCTCTTTCAGGAATGATACGAGAAGAAATTAAAAGTGATTTAACATTATATAATGTTAACTATGTTAAAAATCATGAAAAAATATTACCTTCTAATCTAACGCAAGAAGAAAAAATAATAGAATATTTAAATAAAAATAATAAGATAAATAGAAATATAGTTGAACAATTATTAGATATTTTATCGACGAGAGCTAAAAATATATTAAATAATATGTGCAAAAATAAATTAATTGTTATGGTTGGAAGTGGAAAAAAGTATTATATATATATTAGATCGTCAACAAAGTTGTACACATTTACATCGTCAGCACCAGAGGTGAATATGTTCGAACTTTAAATATATTTTCAGTCAGTAATATGACTGATTTTTGTTTGTATAAAAGTTTTCTACAGATATTTTGATATTTTGTCAGAACATTTATATGTTAAATGATCTACCATGACAGAATATTGATATAATGACATTTATTTATTATAATACCTTCACTTTTTAAAGGGTATATTATAATAGAAATCATAAAAAATTAATATTGAGTAGTATGGAATATCTAATAGTGGTGAGTGTGCAAAAGTATTACACAATAAAGACATAATATTTAAAGAGTATTATTCTAAAACACCATTTGATTGTAGACTAAATGAGAAAAGGTTTGATATATTAAAAAATATAAATAATCCACATTTTATAGAATTATTTGATATTTATAGTGATTTTAGTTTTATACTTACTGATTAATTTATAGAAAAATATGGTAATATATCTTTTAAATTAGAAAGGAAATTGTAGTTTTTAGTTCTTATAAATTGCTTTGTAATTTTGAAACAAGACCTAGTAAAAGAAACCTTTTTATGATATTATGAATATGCCAAGGAAACTTGCATACAATAAAAAAGGAACATTTAATAATCGTATGTAGAGTGTTGTCTTATAAAATTTGGTAATCACCTAAATTATTGTTGAGTTAGGTGGATTTTTTTATATTATAGTTTTAAATAACAATAAGAGGTTGATTAAAAAAGGTATTAATATACCTTTTTTATTTGCAAATTTATAGATCTTATTATATAATAAAGCGCATTAAAAAAGGGGAGTAATTATGACTAAAGTAGAAAAAGATAATTTTACTTATATAGGTGAAGGTTTTTGTGCTAGAGTTTTTTCTGATGGAGGAACAATATTAAAGTGTTATAAAAAAAGTATGCCAACTGCTAATGGAATAACTTCAGGCCTTTTTAAAATTCTTAAAAGTTTTAAAAATCCAAATTTTATAGAATTATATGAACCTGTTCCAGAGCGAAGTTTAATAGAAAAGATTAGAGCTAAACTTGGCCTTTCATATATCGTTGGTGGTTATACAGCTAAATATTATCAAGAGGAAAATATAGATATTTTAAATGGTTGTAAAGAATATTTATTATGGAATTTATTTAACTTAGAAATACTATTAAAAGAATTTATTGAAAATCAAATAGTAGCCTATGATTTATCAAGAGATAATGTTATTTATACGAACGATGATATTGTAATTGTTGATCCGGATTTATTTGGTGAATTTAAAGTTTCTAAAGAAATAATAAAAGCTATAAATAGAAAAGAATTAATATATTTACTTGAAAGTATGATTATTGATTCATTTAATGAAACTGATGAAAAGAAACTTAAAAAGATAACTAAGATAGTTGAAAAATTTTTAAATTCAATATATTTTGACAAAAATGTAGAAATTGCAAATGGTTTATCTAAGAAATTAGGAAAAACAAAAACTTTAGATGATTTTTTTAGATAGGAAGTGATATTATGCTATTTTTTGATAGAAATAATAAGTTATTTAAACCTGATAGCAGTTATCATTTTCTTGGCTCAGGTGGATGTAGTAAAGTGTATACAAATGGTGAAAATATTTTTAAAATATATTTTAAAGAAACTTTACCAGAACATAAATTAGATGAAGAAGTGTTTGAATTTTTAAAAACAGCAAAGTTTCCTTGTTTAATGGAAATTTATGAAATATATAGAAAAGCATCACTAAAGAAAAGAATTGATTACAATTCTGGTTTTATGGCTTTTTCAATTGATGCTTATTTAGGTAAATATTATGAATCTGACTGTTTAAATATTTTATTTAAAAATAAGGATTATTTACTTGAAAGTCTAAAAGAAATGGAAAAATTATTTGATGCCTTTACTGAATATTTAATTGCTGTTGATGATGTAAAATTTGAAAATTCAATATGTACTGAAAATGGAATAGTTATAACTGATCCTGATTGTTTTAGAAAAGCTTTTATAATTGATGGACTTGATACTTATTCAGGAATAACTGATTCTACAAAAATTCCTCTTTATAAAGAAGATTTAACAATAAATAATAAACAAGCTTTAATTGATTATGTTGCTAATTTACTTTATGTTAATTCAGATAAACTTGGATCATCATTTATCGAAGATAAAAAAAATTTACTTATTTATCTTACAAACTGGGTAACTAGTCTTGAAGTATCAGAAAAAACTAATGTTACAGATTTAATAAGTAAAGAACTTAAATATGTAAGAACTCCTGGTGAATATTTAATTAGACGTTAATTAATTGTTTTAAACTACTTTATGGTAGTTTTTTTTTAATCATTATTGTATAATAATATTTAGAATAGGAGAGGTTTTATGGAAACAATAATTATTGGAAAACCAGCTATAAACGTTTATTTACCATTACAAGAATATCCTAAAGAAGGAGAAGTCTTTCATATAGATAATAAACTTGAATCAGTTGGAAATGTTGGGGCAACAACTGCATGTTTACTTGCTAAATGGGGAGTAAAAAACCATTTTACAGGTGTAGTTGGAAATGATGCATATGCTGAAAAAATAAGGAATACTTTTCAAGAATATAAAATAGATACCAAATATATGGAAACTAATTTTGAAAAAGGAACAGTAGTGAATTATATGATGTTAAATGCTAAAACTGGTATAGTTACTAAAATTTTATATAATGATCCTTTAAATCAATTAGTTAAATATAAATATGATTTTATACCTACATTTGCTGTAATTGATGGAACTGATTTAGCAGGAGCTTATGCGCTTTTAAATAATTCGGCTAACTGTGAGACAGTCTTTTATGCTCGTTTTGGAGATCGTGATACAATTACAGTTTCCAAAAGATGTACTTATGTAGTATGTACTCAAGTATTTGCTGAAATGATGAGTAAAGAAACTATTGATGGATCTCAAGAAAGTTGTATAAATATGTATCAACATTTAGTTGATGTAGCTGGTAAGAGTAATTATATAATTATATTAAATAACCATAAAATTTTATATTGTGTTGATGGTAAAGTTAAATTAGTTCCAGAAATGAAAATGAATGTTGCAGATTATTCAAGTTTTGATTCAATATTTGTTGGAGCTTTATCGTTTGCTTTAATGAATAAAATTGGTTTAGATGATGCAATTAAATTTGCTGATACAGCAGCATCTATTTCTCTTGCTAAAGTTGGTGAAGTTGATTCAATACCTGATGTAATGGTTGTTTTAGAAAACTCAGGTTTAAAAGAAAAATTTGGAGTAACTGAAAGCGTTAAAACTAATGTTGGACCTGAAACGGTTGAACCAATGAAATCAGATGTAGTTGAAAATAATATTGTTACTCATGAAGAACCTCAAATAAATGAACCAACCGCACCTGTTGTTAATGAAAACAATGAAAATATAAATGGAAATGTTGCATTTAATCAAAGTATTCAAGAAGAAGCTCAAGCTATAGAACCACAAAATAATACGAATGTAACTGAACAAGTAAATCCTCAACCAGAACAACATGAAACAAATATATTCGATGATTACAACGTATAAAAAAGATCCATTTTTAAGTATATTACCACAGTTAGATGTTCATGGTTTTACCGATGACACAGTTATGACTGTGGTAAATGACTTTATATATGAAAATTATTGTTTAGGAAAAAGTAAGGTTTGTGTTATTCATGGTAAGGGTCAAGGTATTTTAAAACGTAGAATACATCATAATTTAAAATATAATAAATATGTAAATAATTTTTACTTGTATAATTTTAATATAGGTTGTACAATAATTGAACTAAAAAAGGAGGTTTAAGTATGTTCCAAGATGAAGTGCGTGTTAAAGTAATAGCAGGAAAAGGTGGAGATGGCTGTACTTCTTTTAGACGTGAAAAATTTGTTGAAATGGGTGGACCAAATGGAGGAAATGGTGGTAAAGGTGCAAGTATTATTTTTAAAACTGAACCAGGGCTTAGAACTTTAATTGATCTACATATGATGAAACAAATTAAAGGTGAAAAAGGTATTAATGGAAAAGGATCTAATAGAAATGGTGCCAACAGAGAAGATGTTATTGTTAAAGTTCCATTAGGAACAACTATATATGATGATGAAGAAAATATTGTTCTAGCTGATTTAACAAGAGAAGGAGAAGAATATGTTGTTGCCAGAGGCGGAAGAGGTGGAAGAGGAAACCGTGCTTTTGCTACTCATGATAATCCTGCTCCAAGAATGAGTGAACTTGGTGAACCTGGTGAAAGTTTAATTGTCCGTTGTGAATTGAAAGTTCTTGCTGATGTTGGTTTAGTTGGTATGCCAAGTGTTGGAAAAAGTACTCTTATTTCAAGTGTAAGTAATTGTAATGCTAAAATCGGTGCATATCATTTTACAACATTAAGTCCAAATCTTGGAGTAGTAAAAACTCAAAATGGATTTACATTTGTAATGGCTGACTTACCTGGGCTTATTGAAGGAGCTCATGATGGTGTTGGTTTAGGCCATAAATTCTTACGTCACGCAATGCGTACTAAAGTAATTGTTCATGTAATTGATATGAGTGGATGTGAAGGAAGAGACCCAATAGAAGACTATAAAATAATCAAAGATGAACTTGCTTTGTATGATGAAAAATTAAAAAACAAACCTTATGTTATAGTTGCTAATAAAATGGACTTAGATGGTGCTCAAGAAAACTTAAAGAAATTTAAAGAAGCTTATAAAGATGAAAATATTTTTGAAATAAGTGCTGAAAATAAAACAGGTATAAAAGAACTTGTAGATTATTTAGGTGATTTAGTTTCTAAATGTGATGAAGTTACTTTATATGATGAAAATACAATTAAAGAAAGTCATGTATTATATAAATTTAAACATGAAAAACCATTTACTATAAAACGTGAAAATGATTATTGGATACTTAGTGGACATGACATAGAGACTTTATTTTATATGACTCGTTTTGATGAAGATGAATCTGTTGAGAGATTCGGTAGAAAACTTCGTGGTATGGGTGTTGAAGATGAACTTGAACGCATGGGTGCCAAAAGAGGAGACGAAGTACATATTTTAGATTATGTATTTATATTTAAAGACTAATTTGCATATATGTTTATATGTGCTATAATAAATTGTGTTGGGGGAATTTATAATGAGAGACGACTACGATTTTAATGAAAATTTAGAATATTGTGAATTTAGAATCTATAATTTAACAAGAGAAAAAAGAAGAATTGATAGAATTACTGATGTTTTAAATAATATAGCAGCTAGTAAAAATTCTTTAGTTCGTAAATTATATGAGTTAAAATATTCTTTTCTTACAATAAGTGATAAAGCTGTAATGGATATGGATTATAAAGAAGCATATGATTATTATGTTTATAGAATAAATGGAATTGACTCAGAAACATTACAAGTTGAAGAAGAATATCATAATCTTATTAAAGGCAGTGTTGAAGCAAACAAAATGGGAAGATATTAATTATGGAAGATGCATATTTAGTAGATTTAAATAATCAAATTTATAAAGAGGTAAAGCGTTGTAAAATAATTCGTGATATCTATTTATTAGAAGAGAAGATTAGAAATCATGAAAATAATTTAATACGATATTATTATGCTTTAAAGATGCTTTTTTTGATTAAGGCTGCAGATATAGATATTTCTCTAGAACATTCAGAACTTTGGAATCTAGAGATAGAACGTCAGTTAAAAGAAACTACTAAAAATATTGATACATTATATGCATTAAGGGATTTATATACGAATAAAAAAGTACTTTAATTGTCAAGTAAATATAAAAATAGACACACTTTGTTGTGTTTTTTTTATTGTTTTTTTATAATAAGTAAAGAGTAGGTGATTCAACTTGAAACTAACAGATAAAGAATTCAATAAAGAAAAAGAAAGACTTCAGTATGTTGTTAATAAAATAGATGGAGATATTAATGATGCTGGTAAAGAACTTTTTACTGATGAAAAAGATTTGAAAGAATTTCAAAAAATGATGTGGGAAAATTCTCAAGAATTTGATTCAGGAGAAATGAATACTTTTATATATGATAATGATGTTAAAATAAGTACTTTAGAACGTAAGGCAGGGCATTATCGTACTTTAGAGAAAGTAAGAAATAATCCTTATTTTGGTATGATTCGTTTTAATGATGAAGATATATATATTGGAATAAAATCTATTAAAGAAAATGATTTAGATTATCTTGTATATGACTGGCGTGCTCCAATATGTAGTATGTTTTATGATTATGGTTTAGGTAAATCTTCATATGAATCTCCAGATGGAATAGAAGTTGGAAATATAACTAGAAAAAGACAATATAAAATTGAAAATGCAATATTAAAAGCAGTCTTTGATACTAATTTAAATATAGATGATGAAATGTTACAAGAAGTATTAAGTCAAACTTCTAGTGATAAAATGAAAGATATTGTAAATACAATTCAAGTTGAACAAAATATGGTAATAAGAGATACAACTACTAAAAATATAATTGTTCAAGGTGTTGCTGGTTCTGGTAAAACAAGTGTTGCCTTACATAGAATAGCTTATCTTTTATATAAAATGGAAAATTTAACAAGTAGTAATGTTTTGATTTTATCTCCTAATAATGTTTTTACTGAATATATTTCTGATGTTCTTCCATCTTTAGGAGAAAAAAATACATTAGAGTCAACTTATCATAAGCTAGTTTCTAAATTTATTTCTGAATATGAAAGGGTTGAATCATATTCATCTTTTGTTGAAAGATATTATAAAGATACAAGGCAAGATAATGAATTAATTAAGTTCAAATTGAGTGATGAAATCATTCCTTTAATAGAAGAATTTTGTATGTATTTTACTAAAGCAAGTAGATTTATAAATGACCTAGAATATAAGAAAAAAGTTATAAGTATGAATGAATTAAATGAACTTTTATATAAAAGATATGACAATAAACCATTATTTGTAAGAGTTGATTTAATTGCTGAGAAAATAAACAATACTTATTTTAAAGGTGCTAAAGGAGATTTTGTAAGTATTAGATCTAAATTATTAAAAATAGCTAATTTTACAAGTGATATGCGTTTAATATATAAAAACTTTTATTCATCAGCAATATTTTTAAATACATATAAAATGCCTTTTAGAGCTAATGAACTTAAAAGAAATATTGAAGGTCATGTAATTCCTTATGATGATGCTACTATATTTATGTATATGAAATTCTTGCTTACTGGTTTTCCTTATCAAGTGTATGTAAGAGAAGTTATTATAGATGAAGCTCAAGATTATACATATTTACAGTATAAAATATTACATAAAATATTTAAAAATGCTGGTTTTACTATATTAGGAGATAAAAATCAATCAGTTAATCCATTTTATAAGCATGGTTCTTTAGAAGAGTTAATTCCAATATTTGATTCAAGAGATACGAAGTACGTTGAACTTAATAAAACATATAGGTCTAGTCCGGAGATAATTGAGTATGCAAATAAAGTATTAAATTTACATCAAACATCAGCTATAAGAAGAAGTGTTGATACACCAGTTATAAAAAGAAGTATGAAAGATTTAAAATATATAGGTAAAGATATAGTTTATTTAAAAAAGAAATATAAAAGTATCGCGATTATTACTAAAAGTATAGAAGAAGCTAAAGTGCTTTTAAATGCTTTAAAAGATAAATATGAAAAGATATCTTTAATTGACATTAATACTGAAAAGTTTAATAAACAATTAGTTGTTGCTCCTGCTTATGGAGTTAAAGGATTAGAATTTGATTCAGTTATTATAATTAATAATTTCGACTATGATGCTTATCTTTACTATGTTGCTGTAACAAGATGCCAACATGAATTAATCGTGTATGAATAATAGACTTGATTAATTATGTTTTTTCTAATATAATATAGCACTGAGGTGAAGATATGTTATATTCAAGTGAATTTTCATATGTAACAAGTAATGGGAGATTAAGAACTTGTGAAATTGTAATAAATGACTTTGAAAAGAGTAAAAAAATAGTAGACGATTCTGAAACTTTAAGTACACTTTTAAAACCATTTTTAATTGCTATATTTAAACATGAATTTAATTCAGAAACATTAGCAGCATTTTTAGAAACTTTAAAAGAATATAAAAGTGAGGATGTTAAAAAGACAATTTTAGATTTATTTGATACATTTGATTTTATTGAAAAATCAGAAATATCTGTTAATGAATTATATTATTCAATATCAACTTTAAGTGAATTCTTTGAAAGTAATCCAGATGTTATAAAAGTATTAGATGAAATGAAAGAAAATATTGAAATTAAAATTAATGAAGGAATGGAAATATCTAAATTATTTAATGAAATTTTTGCTTATTTAAATGTTAATCGTGAAAATGCGTTAAATTTACTTCAAAAGAAATAGTAGAACAAGGATTTTCCTTGTTTTATTTTGGTATTGTTCTTGTTTAAAATTAAAACGTATAGTATAATTATCATGTAAGGAGAGATAATATGTTACATGATATTTTATTAGTATTACTTGGACTTATAATAGGCGCTATAACTGGTTTTTTTGTATCAAGACATTTTATTCAAAAGTATTTTAAAAAGAACCCACCAATTAATGAAAAAATGATTGAAACTTTAATGACTAGCATGGGTAGAAAACCAAATAGTAAACAAATTAAACAAGTAATGCAACAAATGAATAGAGTTAAGTAGTATGAAAATAGATTTATTTAAATTAAATAACTTTAATATTGTTTCTGTTGATGAGAATATTTCAATTCCTGAAGAATATGATTTAAATAAGGCTGGTATAAGAAAAATAGAAAATTTACATGTAAGTGGGACAATTTCGATAGATTATGCAGATGAAATTGTTGCTGATTTAACTGTTACTGGAGATTTTATATTACCTTGTGCGGTTAGTTTGGAGGATGTTTTATATCCAATTAACGTAAAAATTGAAGAAAATATGGGAAAATTTGAAGATTTTTATAATAAAAACAAAAATACACTTGATATTTTGCCGTTTATATGGGAAAATATTGTATCGGAAGTTCCTATTCGTGTTGTTAAAGATGAATATAAAGATTTTAAACAAAGTGGGAACGGATGGGAAGTTATAAGCGATTAATAATCGAAGGAAGGAGTGAATTTTATGGCAGTTCCATTTAGAAGAACTAGTAAAACTAAAAAGAGAATGCGTCGTACTCATTTAAAAAAAGAATTACCAGGAGTAATATCTTGTCCTAAATGTGGTGCTCCTATTAAAGCACATAGAGCATGTACTGAATGTGGAAATTACAAAGGAAAAGAAGTAATCGAAACTAAAAAAGAAAATTAGTAAATATAAAGACTGTTAAAGTCTTTTTTTTAATGCAAAAATTTGCTATAATTTGATAGGAAGGATATATGCTTATGAATAAAAATAAACAAATATTAAAACATTGTCCAAACTTTTATAAGATAATGGATTTTGAATATTATGAAGATGATGTATTATCTGATAAGTTAATAAATGTTTATCATGATTATGTATTTAAAGTTAGTCTTGATGATAAAAAAAGTATTGCTAAGCTTGAACAAGTTGATTTTATTATTAATAAGTATATAGATGATTATTTTTTCAGAAAAGAATTAAAAGCTGAAATGACTAAAATAAGAGTAAGAAAGGGCGAAGATATATTAGAAGCTATAATTAACTGGATAATTAAAGTATTTGATAATTATGAAGTTGGTTATACAAGAAATATATATTTTTCTAGGTGGATATAGTGGATAATGATTTTTATGTAGAAGAGACAAATGGTAAAACAGTGGTTTTTACAATTTTAGTATTTATAGTAGTAATTGGTTTATTAATAGGTGGATTTTTAATTTATAAAGATAAAAATAGCATTCATGTCAAAAATAAAATAAATCTTGAATTAGGTGATGTAATAAATAAAGATATTAATTACTATTTAAAAAATAAAGTAAAAGATACAAGTGATTATGACATTGATTTATCTAAGATACCAGTTAAAGATGGAGTTATTTCTGAAGTTGGTGAATATAAAATAGTAATTAAGTATAAAAATAAATCAAAAAGTAAAATGGTTAACGTTGTTGATACAACAAAACCTATTGTTGAAGTAACTGAATTAACTGTTGGTGTTAACGAAGATTATGATGTTAATGATTTTGTTACTAAATGTGAAGATTTATCTAGACCTTGTGAAGTTAAATATGTTAAAGATGAATCAAGTAATCTTCAAGAAAAAGCTGGTAAATATACTTTTGATATAACTATAAGTGATGCTTATGGTAATGAGGTAAAAAAAAGTGTTAATTTAAGTGTATTAGAAAATTATAGTTATAAAAGTGTAAAAGAAAATGATTTAAATTATGATCATGTTGAACCAGATTATAATGATTATAATAAAGAAATACTTATAAATTTTAAAAAAGCAATTAGTTTTGATGATGTTGAAGGTAGTGAATATCAAGAAGAACTTCAAGAAATTGAAAATGGAGATTTAAAAGCTTATTTAGGAAGTGAATATCAAGATTATTCTATAACTGATTCAGAAATAATATATTTATATAATAAATATAACTATATAATTGGTTGTACATTAAGAGTTAAATTATCAAATGGTAGTTATAAGTATTTATCTAAGTAGTAGAAAACCTGCTACTTTTTTATTGTTACTTGACTTTATTGGTTAAATCGAGTAAATTATACGTTACTGAAGGAATGTATATGATAAAAAATATTAAAGAATTAAAAAATAAAATAATTGAATTAGTAGGTCGAAATAACATAGTTATTATTTCTCCCCATATAAGCGCTGATGTCGATGCCATAGCTTCATGTATAGCAATGAAAGTTGTTTTAGACAACCTTCAAGTTAAATCATATATATTAATGAATGACTCTCTTGCTAAAATGGAACATTCTGTTAAAAATATGTTAGATGATTTGCCTGAAAATATAAAGATGATTGATCAAATGGAAATGGTTGATTTAATTGATAATAAGAAAGCTTTATTAATAACTTTGGATGTAAATAAATCAGAACTTGTTCCAGTACCTAATTATGGCGATTTTAATGATATATTAGTAATTGATCATCATGATATTGGAGAAACAACTGTAAAAACTAATAATTTGTTTATAGATACAGTTGCTTCAAGTGCTTGTGAAATAATGTATAGATTAACTGAATCATTTGGAATTGATCAAAGAATATTACCTAATTTAGTTAACTATTTATTAAGTGGAATAAGTTTAGATACAGCAAAATTTACGAATAAAAGAACTACTTCAACAACAATGAAAATAGTTTCTGATCTTTTAAAAAAAGGTGGAGATTTAAACTACGTTAATGATTTATTTATTGATGATTATGAAAAAGATATGAAGTATTTAGATTTAGTTAGATATGCAACTTGGAAAATGTATAACATTTCTATTTCAATAAATAATGAAAATCCTGATTTTATATATGATAAAGAGGATTTAGCAAAAGCCGCAGACTGGATGCTAAAATATAAAACAACAGATGCATCATTTGCTTTAGGTCTAATTATGGATGAACTTGATAAGTTATCAGTTTATGTATCAGGTCGTAGTAAAGGAATAATTAATATAGGCGAGATAATGACTCAATTTGGTGGAGGTGGAAATTTAACTAGCGGTGCTGCCAAAATAGAGAGTCAAGATGTAAAAGAGGTCAAAGAAAATTTAGAAAAGATTCTTAGACCTGGATATTTTATAAAATAAGAAGTCACAAGTAATTCTTGTGATTTTTAATAAAAGAAAGGAGTAATTGTATGCGAGTAGATATTTTATATACTGTTAATAGTCAATATAAAGAAATAATGCTTACATCATGTGTATCATTAATTTTAAATAATATGGATAAAGATATTTATTTTCATATAGTTACTTCTGATTTTAGTTGTTTAGATTATGAATATTGTAAAAGTGTTTTAAGTAAATTTCCATCTGTTACTTGTGAATTTTATCCATTAGATAAAAAATATATAGAAAAATTTAATATACCTAATTGGCGTGGAAGTCAAATTGCAAATGCAAGAATATTTTTTCAAGATTTAATTAATTTAACAGATGTAGAGAAATTATTATATTTAGATGCAGACAAGATTGTTGTTTCTGATATAAAAGATGCTTTTAATCATTCTAATCCAATTAATGCTGTTTTAGATTCTTGTTTACAAAAAAGAGTAGATAAAATGAATTTAACTAATTATTTTAACAGTGGAGTATTATTGTTTAATGTAAAAGAGTGGATAAGCGAAAAATGCCAAGATAAAGTAATTGATTTTCTTAAGCAAAATACTCAAATAGAATTAGAGTTTCCAGATCAGGATTTATTAAATTTTGCATTATGTTCTTATTTTGGAAAAATGCATCCTAGATTTAATGTTGGTCCCCAGATTTTAATGAGTGATATAAATCATTTATATTATAAAGATGGTAAAAGATTACTTGGTCAATTAGATGTAATTGAAAGTATAAATAATGGTGTAATTCACCATGCATATGGACTTGGAACAGTAAAACCATGGACTAATAATAAAACGAATCCTTTTACTTTAGAATTTGATGAATATATGAAATATGTAAATGAAAATTTTAAGAAAGAGGAACTATGTGGATTTTGGCAAATTCTAAATGAAAATAAATATTTATTGTATATGGCTATTTTAGCTCCAAATTATTTACCTCTTAGTGTTAATAGAACATTAAGAAAAGTTTTTAAAAAATTTAAATAATTCATTGACTTTTATGAGCAAATTATGTTATTATTAATTTGCTTACTTATGGCGATGTAGCTCAGCTGGCTAGAGCGATCGGTTCATACCCGATAGGTCGGGGGTTCGATCCCCTCCGTCGCTACCAAAAGAAATAAAACTAATTCCTAAACGAATTAGTTTTTTTTATATGTCAAAAACAATTTTACCTCTATAAAAGTATTAGTAGATATATTTTTTTTGAATGTAATAATTATTATTTTTTTACT
Source organism: uncultured Bacilli bacterium (assembly GCA_934098345.1). Taxonomy (GTDB): domain Bacteria; phylum Bacillota_I; class Bacilli_A; order RF39; family UBA660; genus CAG-582. Next base: position 8,881 of record CAKONX010000010.1, on the reverse strand, counting down.
ATTAAAATAATCAGTATTGTAATAAAATATTCGAATATTCAAAAAACTTAATTTGTTCTAAATTTAATATTAAAAACTTAATTGAAAAAAGTAATTATGTTATGATAAAATTATTTTAGAGGTGGGTTATGAAATACTTTTTAGCTTACGAAACTAGAGATGGAAAATTGGAAAAGTTAGAGAAAAGCGGTGTTGTTCCTTCATCATCAGATTTTAAAGATGTTTTAGATTTTACTTTATCTTTTAAAAATATTCTAGATTTAAAAGATTTTTTATGCAAAAACAAACTTTTACCAGAGAGATATTATTCAATTTATTATGCTTTACAAACTAAGAAAAATGACTCAACTACAATAAGAAAAGTCGCATATCCAGGGCTAAAATTTAAATCAGAAGCTGAATTTTTTAATCCTATATATTTAAAAGAATTATTATTAAGTGACATTTTATCTATTAATTTCATAAATTTAATGACTTCAATATATATTAAAAAAATGGGATTAAAAAAATATGTTAGTAATGATTTACTAAATAGATTGAATCAAGCATATGAAATGGGAATACTTTCTATAGAACTTAAAAGTTTAAAAGAATATTTTGAAAATAATCAAGTAAAAGATGAAATAGATGATTTTATCAGTGATTTAGAAACTAATAAAGTAAGTAGCGAGATAGTTTACGCCAATATAGAGTATTTAAAAGAGATAATTTCTTTACAAGATTTAGAAGTCTTGAATTATTATTCGAATGTAAGAGACCGTTTATTAAGAACAAAAGCGGTTGTAGAACCACCAATTATTTCAGAATTATTTAAAATTAGAGCTAAATATTATTACAATAAATCTGTAAAAGAATATTATGATCCAGTTTCATTTGAAGAAAATGTTGATAATTTATTAAAACTTATTATTTGTAAATATGGTGAACTTAAAGATAATTCTGGAAAACCAATTATGAAAAATGGTAAGAAACAAAAAGGTTTTATAATAAAAGATGGAAAATATGTTATAAAAGCTAGAGAACTTTACGAGTTAGGAACATTTCTTAAGAGTTATGAAGACAATAAGAATTATTATGAATTATCTGAAAATTTAAAAAAAGATATAGATGCTGCCATTGATGAAAACAAAGATGATTTTGAAGAATTTCTAACCGAAGATGACTATAAGACTTTGAATTGAGGCTTATTATGAATGAGTACATTGATGAATTTATTGAATATATAAGATGTGAAAGAAATTATTCTGATTATACAGAAACGAATTATTTAATAGATTTAGAAAACTATAAAGAATATTTAACTAAACATAGAATTAATTTTAAAAATATTGATTATAATCATATTCTTCCATATATAAAATACATGAAGGAAGAAAAAAAATTAACTCCAAATAGTATTAATAGACATCTTTCAGCATTAAGAAGTTTTTATAATTATTTATTACAAAAGAATGTTATTTCTTGTAATCCTTTTAAAATTGTAAGTAGTCAAAAGAAAGATAAAAGGTTACCAAACTATATGAAATATAACGAATTTACAGATATGATAGATTCATTAGATAATACACCTTTGGATATACGTAATCGAGCGCTTTTAGAACTTTTATTTTCTACTGGTTTAAGAGTAAGTGAACTTACTTCTATAAAAATAAATGACATTGATTTTTCAAGAATGGAGATAAGAGTAGTAGGAAAGGGTAATAAAGAAAGAATTGCTTATTTTAACGAACATGCGGCATCAGCCTTAAATAATTATCTTAAAGTAAGCAGAAATAAATTACTTAGTGGAAAACAAAGTGAATATTTATTTATAAATCATATAGGTGGAGTATTAACCCAAAGGGGAGTAAGAGATATAATTGATCGAATAATAAAGAAGAGTTCAATAAATGCTCATATTACACCACATACTTTTAGACATACATTTGCAACTATGCTTTTAAATGAAGGCTGTGATTTAAAAAGTGTTCAAGAGCTTTTAGGCCATGTTAATATGAGTACTACTAGTATTTATACTCATATTACAAGTGATAAAATAAAAGATGCCTATTTACATAGTCATCCAAGAAGTGAAACTAAGAATTAATTAATTTATCATCAACATAGTAAATAACGTTTTTAAGATTATAATTTTCTTCAACTGATAAATTAATTGCATATGTTACTTCACTTAAGATATTATTAGAATTTAAATCTTTTGTTAAAGGATTAGTTAAATTTAAAATAAGTGAATTATCTAGAAATTCAAAATTAGTTAATTTAGTTTCATTATTTAAATAATTTATTAAGTTAGTATTATACGTAGAAGAACTTTTTAGTTCTTCTATTATTATTTCTATTTTTTCTTTTTTATCATTATTGATTTTTGTTACTGGAACATAATAAATAAAATCACCTTGTTTAGCTAGATGATAAATTGTTGTTTCTTTAATATCCTTAATAGTTTTAATGTCATAATCTTTATTAATTTTTATTGTTCTATCTAGCATAGTTGGAAGTGATTTTTGAGAATTTGGAAGTTTTTCTAATAAATTATTTTCTACTTTTATCGTAACTGAATCAATATTTTTAATACTAGTAATACTATAAACAATTGCTTCAATCATCTTTTCTTCAAAACGTGAAGATATATTTAAAAACTCTTTTGAGAAATTAAGTAAGACATTATTGTCTTTTATTTCATAATTTAATAATTTTGTATTTTCAGGAATAACTGCTTTAAATCCTTTTCTTAATTTTTTAGCATTAGGATTATTAATTGTTAAAGTATTTATTATTTCTTGAATTAATTCTTTAGTTTCAAAAGATGAAAAGGCTATATTTAATCTAGCTACATAATCATTGTTATCTAAAATATAAATTACACCATTATTTTTTTTACTTTCTCTGTGAACTATTGAAACATCATTTTCTTTAGGGAAAACAGTTATTATAAATATAACTAATATAGCAGATAATAGAATACTTAATTTTTTTGTTACCTTTGTTTTTAACATAAGACACCTCTAATTAATAATATGAAATAATGTCAAAAAAAAGTCGCTTTTTTAAGCGACTACTTTAATTTTAATTCTCCCATTTTTAAAAGTTCAATAACAGCTTGATAACGAGTTTTTACATCTAATTTTTGCATAACGTTAGATATATGATTTCTTACTGTTTTTTCACTTATATGTAAAATGTTAGCAACATCTTTAGTAGTTTTATTTAGAATCAAAAGTTCAAATATTTCTTTTTCTCTTGTTGTTAGTATACTTGAATTCATACGTTTACCTCACTTTCATAATTATATATAATCAATATATTCTATGACATGTTTGGTAAATAGTGTGGGTTATTCAAATTTTACTGTAACATAAAACTCATTATTTGTTTCTTTATTTACAAGTGAGATGATTTTATTTGCAAGTTCAAGGGAATCTTCTTTATTTGCAATTACAACTTTAATAGTATTATCTTTGATTTGAACAAATGAAGTGACTTCAAAGCTATTATTAATGTTCTTTTCCAGTTTTTCTTCATTAGATTTAGAAACATTAATATATTTTATTTGTTCATATGCTTCATTTTTTTCATCAACGGTTTTATCATTGCTTAAAAGAATTTCTTGAAGTTTTTTTATTTCTGTTAAATCTTGCTCTTGTTTTTCAATTCGAGCAGCTGTTAAAGCTTCACTTTCTTCAATATTAACCATAACTTCTTTATCACCATCTACATTACTGCTGACATATGTATCATTCCCAAGTGGCATTGTTACATAATATATTGCCAAAACTAAAATAATACTTGTTAATGTCAAAAACCATAAATTTTTCTTGTTTATCATGAAATACCCTCCATACTGCTAAATTATATGTGAGAGAATTTATATTTATTACTAGCAAAATAAAGCTAATATTTTAATAACTTTTCTTATTATTCTCCAAAACATAAGTGTGTTTCCTTTCTAACTCTTTCTCCACACATATATATTGCAATTTATTCCTCGATTACTTGTTTTTTATTAAAAAAATTTTTTTCTTAAAAAACAAGTAATTGAAAATTTTATCGGTAAAGATATTAGTGAAGGGAGGTAAAAATGATTAGAAAAAATGTAGAAGTATTACAAGAAGAGGTAAGTGACTGTGGAGTTTGTTCACTTCTTTCTATAATAAAATATTATGGTGGATATGAATCTTTAGAAAATTTAAGAATTGATTCTTTAACAACAAGTAAAGGAGTTTCGGCATACAACTTAATTGAATGTGCTAAAAAACATGGATTTGACTGTGTCGGTAAAAAGATAGATGACATAGAAAATGAAATTCTTCCTTACATTGCACATATAAAAATAAATAACACTCTTTCTCATTTTGTAGTTGTATATGAAATAACTGAAAAGTTTGTTCTTATAATGGATCCTGCAGTTGGACTTATAAAAAAGGATGTGATGAAATTTAAGTCTGATTTTACAGGTGTTATTATAGATTTATTTCCTAAAGAGAAACTTATTAAAAAACATGTAAAAAATATTTTATGGCAGAATATATTAAGTGAACTAAAGAAACAGAAAATAAAACTTTTTCTTATAATAATACTTAATATAATGCTTGTTATTCTAAGTTTTATTAATAGTTATTACATGCCTTTATATAATAATAAAGTTATTCTTATTTTAATATTTTTCTTTATTTGTATATTTATTCAGCTAATTGAGTATCTTATAAATATTCTAAATATAGAAATTAATAGAAAAACTGGGAATAACATATATGAAAATTATCTTAATCATTTATTTTTAATCCCTTTGAGAATATTACACTTAAAAGATAATGGTGAAATAATAAAGAGAACTAATGAACTTTCAGAAGTTGAGTATACAGTAACAAACTTCTTTTTAGAACTTATGTTATCTAGTATTTATATTTTATCGCTTATATGTGCACTTACATTTATTAAGTTTCAATTGTCATTATTCATTTTAGTTATGTTTCTTATAGTAGTTTTAGTTATGATAAGATGTTATAAAAAGTTATCTTATAAAATTAATGAGTATATGTATGCATCTACTGACTATAACAATTATTTACACAGCTATTTACACTCTTTTTATAGTGTTAAACATATGAATGCGATTAAATATGTAAAATATGTTTTAAATGATAAGTATAAAAATTATTCAAGTATAAATGCAACTTTATTAAAGAATGTTTCTCAAATTGAATTAATAAAAAAGGTTTTCTTAGGAGTAAGTGAATTTGCTATTATTACATATTTGTTAGTTAAGTCCTTTAATGGTAGTTTTTCTTATGAAAATATTATTGTTATATATTTTATAATTAATTATTTATTTTCATCATTTAATTCAGTTATTAATTTATTACCATCATTTATTATTCAAAAGAAAGTTATAAGAAAGATAAATGAATTTTATAATATAAGTTTTAAAGTCGATGGTGGAGATGCTTTTAAACAAGGAAATATAAAATTTGAAAATGTATCTTTTTCTTATAATAATTATAAGAAAATTACTGATTCTTTATCTTTTGAAATAAAAGCAAATGAGCATGTAAGAATAACTGGTGAAAGTGGAAGTGGAAAATCTACTATAATGAAACTTATCAATAAAGAGTATGAAAATTATGAAGGAACTATTTCTATAGGAAATAAAAATATTAAAGATATTGATGAATCTAGTTATCGAGAAAATATCGAATACTTATCTCAAGAAGAATCATTTATAAATGGAACAATTAAAGATAATATTTTGTTTGGAAGAGAAGCAAGTGAAGAAGAACTAAAACGTGTTAAAAAAATATGCAAAATCGATAGTATAGTAGAAAAATACCCCTTAAAATTAGATACTTTTATTAGCTCAAATAATAACCCTTTATCTGGTGGAGAAAAGGGACTTATTATACTTGCTAGAGGACTTTTAAAAAGAAAAAGTATTATCATTATTGATGAAGTTTTAAGTGAACTTGATTTGTCTTTAGAAACAGAAGTTTTAAAGAGTATTGATCAAAATATTAATTCAACCATTATTTATATTACACATAAAAATGTAAATGTGTTTAAAGAAATATTAAGTGTTAGAAAGGATTAATATGGTTTTAAATAGAAAAGAACTTGAAAATGTTGTAGGTGGTGGAAGAGGTTTTGCTGTCAGTGTTATCATTGGCGGAATACTTACAATTTTAACAGGATTTCTCGATGGATATTTTAGACCACTAAAGTGCAATAAATGAAACTAAGTAAAGAACAACTTGAAAGCATTGTTGGTGGAGCAATAACTACTCAAATGATTAATTCATTTGTAAAACTTATAACTACACTTTTAGACTTGGGTAGAACCATGGGAAGTGCATTTAGATATGCAACATCAAAAACAAAATGTAATTAAAAGAAGCTCTAGAAAATCTAGAGCTTTTTACGTGTGTAAGTTAAAAATTTTTTTAGGTTTCTATAAATTGATAGATAACGTTTTTCATTTCTTTATAGGAAAGTTCTTTGGCGTCGTCAATTAAAACATTATCTATAATAATAGCAGAGGTATATTTTATATTATACTTATCATCTTTGTTGTTAGTAATTATAACGTCAGTAAGTTTTAAGTCGTGAACAATATTATTAATTTCTTGTTTTACTTTTTTATCTTTACCTATTATTGTTATTCTCATATATCACTTCCTTTTCTAACTAAGATGATACTATTCAAAAATGAAATTACCATGAATATTATATGAAATTTATAAAAAAATTTGACAAACATTATTTTTTAAGAGTATACTTAATTTGAATTCTTGAGGAAAGGTGTGAGAAAATGAATTCAATTTGCAATTTTAGTTATAGTGAAAATAGGTTTATTTTTTCACATATTAACTAAAGAAAAAACTTTATTTAGGAGGTATTTATGAGGTTATTAAAAAGATGGATACCTTTAATGAAACTTGTTAAAGAAGATAAATGGAAACTAATTATTTCTGGTATACTTATATTTTTATGTGGACTTACAGGTATATTTACAGGTTATTTAAATGGAGCAGCAGTAGAAGCAGTAACATCTGGAAATGTAAGAAACGCGGTAATATATTTAATTTTATATTTTATTATAGGAGTATTAATTGGTACATTTTTAGCAGGAATAGCTAATTCAATACTTTTAAAAATAGAAAGTAAACTTACAAGAGTAATTGGTTTTAATACATATAAGAAAGCTCTTAATTTACCAGCAGTTGCATTTGAAGAAATGTCTAGTGGAGAAATTATTAATAGAATTACAAGTGATGCTGATTCTTTATCATTTACTTTTGGAAAAATGATTAACATGATTTCATCAATTGTTACAGCATTAGTAATTTTAGTTTATGTATTTTTTAACTCTTGGATTGTTGGATTAATTTTAATATCATTTTTAGTTGTATTATATTTTATTATAAAGAAATATAATCCATTACTAAAAGATGCTCATAAAGAAAGAAAAGCTAGCCAAGATGTATTCACTTCTTTAGCAAATGAATCTATTAGGGGTATAAGAGAAATTAAAACATTAGGTATAAAAGATCATTTAATTACAAGTGCTAAAAAGAATGTAGATGATATATTTAAAATATCTAAAAAAGAAATTAATCTTGAAACTCGTTTTGATATAATTGTTAGCTTCTTAAAAACGACTTTAGAAGTTGGAACATTTATAGTTTGTATAATTTTACTTTATTATAAACAAATAACTTTAACATTTTTTATTGCAATGACTTATTATATTTATAGATATATGTGGTTTATTGAATGTTTAAATGATTTTACTCAAACATATCAAAAAATAAGTGTTTCTTTAGATAGAGTAAATGAAATATTAGAAAATAAAAAATATAATGATGTAGTATTTGGAAAAACTAATATAGAAAAAGTTAAAGGTGAAATAGAGTTTAAAAATGTAACATTTGCTTATCCAAACGAAGACAGTGTTTTAAAAAACTTCAATTTAGTAATTGAACCAAATAAAAAAATTGCTATTGTTGGAGCAAGTGGACAGGGTAAATCAACACTATTTAATTTAATTACTAGATTATTTGATGCAAGTAAGGGAGAAATTACAATTGATGGTGTAAATATTTTAGATATAAGTGAAGAATGTCTTAGAAAGAATATTTCAATTATAAGACAAGATCCATTTATATTTAATCGTACTATAATGGAAAACTTTAAAATAGTCGATGAAGATATTAAACTTAAAGAAGTTAAAGCTTGTATAAAAGAAGCATATTTAGATGAATATATTGAATCTTTACCTAAGAAGTATGATACAGTTTTAGGAGAAGGCGGAGTTAATTTAAGTGGAGGTCAAAAACAACGACTTGCAATTGCTAGAACTCTAGCTAAAAAATCAAAAATAATATTATTTGATGAAGCAACAAGTGCGCTTGATAACAATTCTCAAGAATTCATAAAAAAGTCAATAGACAATTTAGTAAAAGATCATACTGTTGTTATTGTTGCACATAGATTATCAACCATTATTGATGCTGATATAATTTATGTAATCGATGATGGTAAAGTAATAGCTAGTGGAACACACAAAACTTTACTTAAATCATGCGATTACTATAAAAATCTATATAAAACTGAAATGTAAAAGAATGAAAATTTTTCATTCTTTTTTATATTTCAAATAATATGTAAATATTTACACATAATATTAATATTAAATATAATATACAACGAAAATATTGTATACTTAGTGTAGAATGGTGTGTGTAAAAATGAAGAGAAAAACTGCAATAATAGTTGCAATTTTAATAATTTCTATTGGATTTGCAGCAATTAGTACAACTTTAATAATAAATGGATCTGCAAAAGTAAGTGAAAATACAGATGACTTTTCAGTTATATTTACGTCAGC
>CAKONX010000009.1 GCA_934098345.1 uncultured Bacilli bacterium | reverse complement strand
ATCTTTCGTAAATTTTTCTGTCATTCCGACTTTTACGCCTAAGATTCCTTTCATTTCATTTCCTCCATTATTATTTTAATTATATAGTTTTGATATTAATTTCAACTCCGCTAGGTAAATCTAAGCGAGTTAGAGCATCCATAGTTTCTTTACTAGGATCTTTAATATCGATTAATCTCTTATGAGTACGCATTTCGAATTGTTCACGACTGTCTTTATATTTGTGAACAGCTTTTAATACTGTAATCTTTTGAATTTCTGTTGGTAGTGGAACCGGTCCTGAAACCTCTCCACCAGTACGTTTAACAGTTTCGATTAGTTTAGCTACAGCATTATCTAAAACTCTGTGATCATAAGCTTTTAATCTTATTCTAACTTTTGACATTAAACATGTCCTCCTTCCGTCTATATCATTGTATAAACATAGCTCCGTTACAAATTAACCTGATTACACTAGTTTATTTAGCAACTCCTCCTAGTGTATCAGCAACCTTGCACATCTCAGCCAGTTAAACTATGAACAATTATACATTAATAATCTATTAAAATCAAGTACTTTTTAGCACTTTTTTCATTTTATTATATATCCCTAAAAAAAGAAATACATGATATAATTTAATAGAGGTGAAATATATGGAACTTGATGTAATAATTCCAGCCTATAATGAAGAAGAAAATCTGGTAAAACTTTATGAAACATTAGAAACAAATTTAAGCGATATTAAACACAACCTTATATTTGTAGATGATGGTTCTAAAGACAATACTTATAATGTATTAGAAAGCTTATATAAGAAGAACTCTAATATTATTAAGGTAATAAGGTTTTCTAGGAACTTTGGTAAGGATGCAGCTATATATGCAGGTTTAAAAAGATCCAAGGCAAGTTATGCTTGTATAATTGATGCTGATATGCAACAAAACCCTAAATTAATTAAGGACATGTTAAAAGTATTAAAAGAAAATGAAGAATACGATATGGTTGCAATGGTTAATGATTATAGTAATGAATCATTTCTTTCAAAAACATTAAAGAAATCTTTTTATTTCATAATGAATAAAGCTTGTGATCAAAAATTTAAAGCTGGTGCTAGTGACTTTAGATTATTAAGAGATTATGTTGTTAAGTCCCTTGTAAGTATGAGTGAAAATAATAGATTTACTAAAGGATTATTTTCGTGGGTTGGTTACAATACATATTATATGGATTATAAAGCTGGAAAGCGTGAATTTGGAAAATCAAAATTTAGATTAAAAAAGCAAATTAATTATGCAACAGATGGTTTAATAAACTTTTCAACAAAGCCATTAAGAATTGCAACATTTTTAGGAAGTATTATTTCTGGATTTGCTCTTGTATATCTAATTATCGTTATTATTGGGGCAATTATTAATAATGCTAAACTTCCTCCATATACAACAATGATGTGTGTTATTCTTTTACTTGGTGGTATTCAACTTTTAGTCATTGGCATCATGGGTGAATATATTTCTAAATCTTATATTGAAGCTAAAAACAGGCCAATATATATTGAAAAGTCTTCTTTAGGTTATAACGATGACATATTATAAAAAGAGTTCAATCGAACTCTTTTAGTTTTCCCTAATATCTCTTATGTAGTTATTAACTTTAGTTGCCCATTCCCCACTATATGCATACTTAGGTCCCATTTTTTCTGGAGTATCTAACCCTTGTAAATAATAGTTATTATAAATAATACCTAGATAAGATTCTATTCCTTCTTCTAACGTATCATATTTGCTATAACTTTTGCCATTACAACTATTACCGCCTTTTAAACCACCTATATTATTACATTCAGTAGTTAAAGAAGAACATTTCCACTTACAACCAGTTTCTAATAAAACTATTGCAACACTTAAATATGGATCCATTCCTGTATCTCTAGTATACTTAGCAAAATAGTATCCAGTATTAGTTAAATAATCATTTAAGTTTCTATTTAATTTATTTGTAAGTTCAGTTATAGTCATACCTTCAAATATTATCGAGCCATCATCAATAATTTCTGGTTCATCTATAATTTGATAATCCTCTTCATCACTTATATTTTCTATTTCTTCATTTCTTTCTTCAATTGGAACTCTTAAAGTAGTTTGAGTTTTAACAGTTGTAGCAACTGCCATTTTAGGTACATTAGTTGCTCCCCCATAATATTTAACCACATTCTTAAGTGGTTCATCTATCTTAGTATTACCAAAGTAACATACTTTAATAAATACAAATATTAATATTGATAATAATAATGTAACAGAAAGAATAATTATATTGGTTTTATTTTTAACTATCATATATTTCCTCTATTCTTATACTATTTCAGTATACCATATAGTATATATATTTTCAATCAAGAAAAAAAGCACTAAGCTAGTGCTTAAATGCTTCTAAATAAATCTTTTCTTTTAACTACAGCTAAAACTGCAAGACCAATTCCAGCAACAACAGCAAATTCTAATGCGTATTCTTTAACTCCAGTTTTTGGGCTTTTAACACAATTAGCTTTTGAAGTTACTGTTTCAACTAATGTACAAGTATCTGCTTGACTTCCAACAGTTGTCCAAGTGTAATCTTCACCACATGAATAACATGCATATTTTTGTTCAGTTTGCTTTTTATTACAATCTTGTTCTTTATTTAAATATAAAACTGGAATATAATCATAATCATTAGTAGTAGCATAAGGAACTTTCTTTAATACAGCACTTGTAATTTTGTCGTTTGCATCTTTTACCATTTCCACAACATATACATCAGTTCCTTCAACTGTTGAAGTAAAGAATCCTTTGAATGCTCCAATTTCTGCAACTCTTGCTTGATCTTGATGTTCTTTTAAAGTACTAAATACTTTAATAGCAAATTCTGAAGTAATTGTATTATCTTGATTTACTCCAAAAATATCTTTTATTTCATCTACAGAAATTAAAGTTAAATTTCCTTCAATTGGTTTACCATCTTCATCTTCTACTGTATTATGATAAGTAGTATCTTTACTAAATTCAAAACCATTTAGATTTAATTCATCTTTAATAGTTTTATAAGCTGTTCTATTAGAAAATAAACTAACATCTGTTGTAGTAGTTAAATCTATGTAAGGTTGTTCAGTTGGTTTTACACCTGATCCTATAAGCCAAGATTTAACAAATTTGCTGTCTGTATCAGAATCTTCAAGAATCATTACTTGTGTTCCTTGAGAATCTGTTACTGATCTATAGAAATTTCTTTCTTCTCCTTTTTTATATTCTCCATATCCATCTGCTTTTGCTATTGTTGGTACTACTGCAGCTAATGCCATAATAATTGCAAGTAACTTACTGCATCCTTTCTTCATAAAATATCACTCCTTTTATTATTTTATCTTTTACTATGATAAATATAACATAAAATGACAAAATATTCTATAAATTTTTGATTTACTTTAATATTTTACATAAAAAAAGTAAAACTACTTTTCTTCAGTTGTTTTACTTTCTTCTTTTTTTGGTTTTGGAAGAGCATCTTTTCTACTTAAATTTAATCTTCCTCTATTATCATATCCTTGTGATACAACAACAATTTCATCTCCAACTTTAACTAAATCACTAGGTTTGTTAACTCTTTCATGTGCAAGTTGAGAAACATGAACAAGTCCTTCACATCCAGGCCACAATTCAACAAAGCATCCAAAGTCTTCAACTTTAACTACTTTAGCAGTATATTTAACTCCCATTTCTACTTCTCGAGCAATATTTTTAATCATTTCCGCAGTTTTATTAATAATATCTCTATTAGTGTGATAAATAATAACTTGACCATCATCATTTAAATCAACTTTAACTGCATCTTTATCTTGAACAGTCTTAACATTGCTTGCCTCAAGAATAATCTTAGTAATAGTGTCTCCACCTTTACCAATTACTTCTTTTATTTTATCTGGATTAATCATAAATGTTTCAGTTTTTGGAGCATATTCAGAAACTTCGCTTCTTGGTTCTTTAATTTGTTTTTCCATTACATCAAGAATTTCCATACGTGCTTTCTTAGCTTGTTCAAGAGCTTCTGCAAGTATTTCTTTAGTAATACCTTTTATTTTTATATCCATTTGTAGTGAACAAATACCTTTTCTTGTTCCACCTACCTTAAAGTCCATATCGCCTAAGTGGTCTTCCATTCCTTGAATATCTGTTAATATTTGATATTTGCTTCCATCTTTAGAAGTAATAAGTCCCATTGCAATTCCAGCAACTGGTGCTTTAATTGGAACACCTGCAGCCATAAGTGACATACAGCCTGCACATATAGTAGCTTGACTTGATGATCCATTTGATTCAAGTATTTCAGATACTACTCTAACTGTATATGGGAATTCTTCTTCAGAAGGCATTACTTGTTTTAAACATCTTTCTCCTAAAGCTCCATGTCCAATTTCTCTTCTTCCAGGAGAACCATATCTTCCTGTTTCTCCAACTGAAAATGCTGGGAAGTTATAATGTAACATAAAATGTTTTTCAGCTTCTAAACTGATTCCATCTAGAGCTTGATATTCGTTTAAAGCACCTAAAGTTGTTATAGCAAGAGCTTGAGTTTCTCCACGAGTAAATAATGCACTTCCGTGTGTTCTTGGAAGTAAATCAATCGCTGTTGAAAGAGGTCTTATTTCATCCATCTTTCTTCCATCACTTCTAGTATGTTCATCAACTGTTATACTTCTAAAAATATCATATTCAATATTTTCAAGAACCATTTTAACTTTAGTTGTTAAAAGAACTAATTCTTCTGCATCCAAAGATTCTTTATTTTCGCTTTCATATTTAGAAACTATTTCTTCTTTTACGGCATCAATTGCTGCATATTTTTCTAATTTTTCTTTTATACGCATTGCTTTGTCTAATTTTTCAGCAGCTAAATCATAGATTTCTTTTCTTAAACTATCTTCAATTTCTATATGTTCATAAGTCATTTTTTCTTGACCTATTTCAGATATAATACTTTCTTGGAATTCACATAATTCTTTAACTGCTTCATGACCAAACATTAAGGCTTCTAACATATCTGCTTCTGATACTTCTTTACTTCCTGCTTCAACCATATTAATTGCTTTTTTAGTTCCAGCAACTGTTAAATCAATATCTGATTCTTCAAGTTCACTTGGAGTTGGGTTAATAACAAATTTACCATTTATTCTTCCTACTTTTACTCCAGCAATTGGTCCATCAAATGGTATTTTAGAAATACATGTACATAAAGATGAACCAAACATAGCAGTTAATTCTGGAGAATTATCTGTATCTACAGATAAAACTGTATTTACTATTTGTACTTCATTTCTAAAATCTTCAGGGAACATTGGACGCATAGGTCGATCTATCATACGTGCAGCAAGTGTTGCAGCATCAGTTGGTCTTCCTTCTCTTTTAATAAATCCTCCAGGAATTTTTCCTACTGAATATAATTTTTCTTGATATAAAACCATAAGTGGAAAGAAATCACTTAAAATATTTGCGTTATTTCCAACTACCACAGTTGATAGAATTACTGTGTCTCCATATCTTACTACTACTGAACCATGAGCTTGCTTTGCAACTTCTCCATGTTCAACTACGATTTTTCTTCCTCTAAAATCGTATTCAAAAACTTTTTTCATTTCATCACCTCTACTAATTTTAAATAAAAAAAGGCACTTAAAACAGGTGCCTACTTTCTTATATTTAATTTTTTGATTAACTCACGATAAGCTTCAACGTCTTTTGCTTTTAAGTAATCAAGTAAACTACGTCTTTTACCAACCATCATTTGTAATCCTCTTTTAGAATGATAATCGTGAATGTGAACTTTTAAATGTTCAGTTAAATCATTGATTCTTTCAGTTAATACAGCAATTTGTGCTTCTGTAGAACCAGAATTTTTTTCACTTTTACCAAATTCTTTAATTAATTCAGCTTTTCTTTCTTTAGTTACAGCCATTTTCAATTCCTCCTTTTTTTTTAATCGGTTTAAACTTAGTAAAAAATCGGAGACTTTTAAAACCAAGTAAAAACTTCTTAGTTAATTATATTATAAAGATTTATAAAAATCAATAACTTTTTTATTTGTATGTTTTTACTATTGTATAAGGCAAATCAGGATAGTTAATAAATTTATAAGATCTATCACTTTCTAATGAAAGTCTATATAACAAATTATTAATTACATTTAAATAATGATTGAAGTTAATATAACCTCCTTTAAGGCATCCACAAAGTAAAATATATGCATCTATATCATTTTTAAAAGATGATTTAAGCATTTCTTCAGTTATTGTACAAGGAAAATGTCCATACATTAAGTTATACTTTTTTACATCAGTATTTTCATCGAAATTTCCTGTGATTATATTTAAATTTCCATAATCTTTTATCTTTACAAGAGGATCAATTACTGTAATGGTTCCTTCTTTTTGTTCTTTTTTTAGGCTTTTGGCTAAAGAAGGTATTATTCCACATCCTACTTCTAATAGATCACTATTTATATCACAGTCTTCTTTCATATGTTTAATAAATGCTCCATACGAATTTTTATATAATCCCTCTGATAAGCCACATTCTTCATATGCTTCCATTAAATAACATTTAATGTACCCTTTATATTCGTAAGATGCAATAAAATTTTCTTGTAATTTTTTTAATAATTCGGGTGAATAATATATACCATACTTATTTATATATTCAGTTAATGCAAACTTAAGTTCAAAGAATTTATCCCTTGTCATATTTAACCCCCTTCTTTTGTGATTGATATTATAAACGTTTTCAATATTCATGTCAAATTAAAAGAGCCAGCTTATGGCTCAATCTATATAAACGTTATATAACGTACAATATATTTTATGACTTTGATATATATTTAGTTAATGTAAATATATTATAGTTTGAAAAAAACTATTTTTTTGTAATATATCCATTTTCGTATTATTTTTGAAAGTTATTTAATCGACAGTTATATTTTATCTAAAAGTCATATCACACTAATTCATATTTCCTAACTGCAATTCTATCATCTGAGCAATATTCTATTACAAATCTATTTTCTCTCTTACAAATTAATATCCCCTTAGTATTATTGTTACTTATTTCTTTTATATTTTTATCTATGTAATTCATATATTTTTGAACTTGTGAAATATATTTTACTTTAAACTCGGTAACTTTTAATTCCACAACTACATAACAATTATATTTTATATTGAACAATAATAAATCGATATGGTGATTTCTATCTCCTATTTTAATTTTGTACTCACTACCTATAAAACTATATGAATTACCAAGTTCATTCATAAAAGATTCTATATCTTCTAATATTAAATAATGTAAAACTTTTTCAGTAACTATTTCTATATTATTTTTATTTCTAATTAATATGGGATTAGGAATCAAATATTTTACTTCAACTTTATCTTTAGAAACTATTTTATTTTTAGTTTCAATTGGTATTCTTTGATATTCCTTACTTTTTATTTTATCTTGTAACTGTCTTTGTGTTAAATTACTATTTTTAGATATATTTATATAGTATATTATTTCATCATAGTCATTTATTGGTAATAAAAGTAAATAATGTGACCATGTTAATTGTGTCAACATTGTTGTCACTTTTTCATTACTAAATACACTATAGAATTTTTTCATTCTAAATAAAGTTCTTCTATTATATTTTTTACCGACTTCAGCAACTAACTTTTTAGAATATTCATCTATAATATTATCTCCATATTTTCCACCTGCTTCATTTAGCAACTTGCCAATTTCAAAATATGTAATGACCTTATATCTCTCTTTTGAATAATCCTTTACCTTTGAATATATTTCATTATCAATTATTTTATTCTTAATTTCATTATAATAATTCATATTACTCCTTTCTATGACTTATATGTTTTAATTTTTAATTTATTGTTTTTATTTTTAAACATAATACTTCCATTTTTATCTGTTCTATAAACATTACTATTTTTTTATAGTATTTAATACATATTCTTTTGGATGGCCATATCTATTATTCTTACCTACAGAGATAATTAAATATTTTATTTTATTTTATTTATAAAATATTCACTGGCACTTGTGTCTAATCCATAATGACCAACTTTTAAAACGTCAATATTTAATTTCTTAATACATGAGTAATACTTAAATTTTCATTTTTTTAATTCTTTTAAACTTCTATCTGGGGTTGGTAAATCTTCTGGCACAGTTCCACCTGCTTCTTTAATTGCCGTTCTTACTATTTTCCCAATTTCGTAATGAACTGAATTTGCAGTATATTCATTGTCTACATTATCTCTTTTTAATTTAGCATCAGTTTGAGCAATTCGAAATATATTGTCTGCTAGTTCTTCACTACCCATGTTATCTAAAATATCTTCTCTATATCTTAGTTTCTTTCTTTTAAAAATATCATCTGCTGTCTCACCATTATATAATCCCTTATATCCAGCATTATGAAATCTAGCTAAATCTTTTACTCCACTATTAACTGCTGTTTTATTTAAATTATAATTGCCTTTTTTTGCTTGATTTCTTCTATATAATCTTTTTTCATCTTCGGTTAGTTCATTATATTCTTTTTCGGATAGTTCTTGCTTTCTCGTTTGAATGGCAAAATAAGTTTGAGCTAAAGCTATAATTTCTTTTTTAGGATTTCCATTCATAACAATTAAGTAACATGCATATCTTGATAATTTATAATCTATTATATTTCTTGTTGCACCTTTTGCTAGTTTTATCATTTTGCGTTGTACCGCAAAATGATAATCTATGCTGTATTTGCTTTCTAAACATGCAATTTTAGCTCTTTTAGTCAACTCATTTATACTCCTCCATTGATTATATCCTAAAATGTTTTGTAATTCTCTTGCTAACCAATATTCATTACCAAATTCATCTATATGTTTAATGTCTTCAAATAAATTTGTTGTATACTCTTTTATTTCATTCATATTATCATTCTTCCTCCTACGAATTTCGTGTTTTAATTTTTAATTTATTATTTTTAATTTTAAACATAACAGTTCCATTTTTATCAGTTCTATATATTTTTGTGTTTTCTAGATTATTAAGTACTTCTTTATTCGGATGTCCATAACGATTATTTTTACCGACACTAATGATAGAATATTTTGGTTTTATCTTATCAATGAAATATTCACTACTACTTGTCTTACTCCCATGATGTCCTACTTTTAATACATCAATATTTGCTAAGTTATACTTATTTAAAATATCTTTTTCTTTTTCAATTCCCGCATCTCCCATAAATAAAAATTTAAAGTTATTATATTTAAAATAAATTACATTTGAATTTTCATTTTCATTATCATATTCTTTTGTTTGTAAAAAGTATAATTTATTATCCTTACTATTTAACTCCTTAATACATGAGTAATATTTAATCTTTTTCTTATCTAATACTTTGATTAATTCATTCTCTAAATCATTATATCCTCCACAATTAAAGATTACTTTCTCTACCTTAAAATTATTAATTAAGTTTGTTGCTTCTCCCATATGGTCATAATCACCATGAGTAGTAATAAGTGTATTTAGCTTTGTTATTCCTATGCTTTTTAAAAACAACATGGTTGAGTCTGTTATACAGTATTTTGTTTTCTGTTTCCACTTTTCAGTTTTAAAACTTACCTTACCTCCAGTATCAATTAAAATTGCTTCATTTTTATATTTTATTAAAGTTGAATCTCCTTGAGATACATCTAGGTAGTAAATATACATATTATTATCTAATATATACAAACTTTTATTAATAAATATTATAAGTATTGCAAATAATAAATAATGTTTCTTATATGTAGAAAAGAAAATGTATAAACAGCTGTAATAAATAATAATTATTATTATTGGTATTTTAGGTAAAACTAATTGAAAATTGATTAAAAACATAGAAATATCTTCAACAATATTTGAAAATATTAACATTAATCCATCAAGTGGATATATAAAAAAAGTTAATATACTCAAAGGATATAAAAGTAAACTTATATATGGAACAATAAATAAATTATTTATAATTGAAAATATATTTATTTCATAATTATTATTTATAGTTATCGGCAAACTTACTAAAAAAGATACTGTAGATATAATAATTAAACTTATTATATAGTTACCTTTTATTAAATTGGAAAATCTAATTAAAGTAAATGAAATTGACGTTGAATAAAGAAAACCTACATCATAAACTAAATTAGGAAATATTAACATTAGTATAGTTATTGAAAGAAAAAACAAATTTACTTTATCAATATTTAACAAATACTTTTTATTAATAAAACTTAATACAAAAAAAGAAACACTTCTTAATACACTAGCTTGGTAATCTGTTAATAAAATATATATTATTAGAAAAGATATAATAATTAAATATTTAATATTTTCTTTTACTTTTTTTAACATAAAAAATAATATAGTTGTTATTAAAGTAATATGCATTCCGGATATTGCAAATATATGAGATACTCCTAAATCTTGATACATACTTTTAATTTCACTTTTTAAATATGACTTATCCCCAAAAATAAAAGCACTTAAATAATTATTACTTTTATATTTAGAAATTCTTTTTATAATTTTATTTTTTATTTTATATATAAGTGATAAGTTTTTGTTAATAACTTTATAGTTTTGAACAGTCATAATTTTAAAAATGTTTTTTGACTTTAAATATTTAGAATAATTAAATGTATTAGGTATAGTATTATTACCTGGAGAATCTACTTCACCGTCTACTTTTAAAGTTATTCCTAAATTCCATTTTTTTATATTATTTAATTCATCTTCTGTACTTGCATAATAAGTACATTTTAATTTAGTTTTATTTTTTAAAATAAAGCTTACTTTATCACCATCTATTTTATAATCTTCTAATACACCTTCAAACGAAGAAGAAATGCTTACATTATTATTTTCAATTCTTACAAAAGATAAAAATATAGAACATAAAAGGACAATAAAAAAAATATATTTAAACTGTAATATATTTTTTAATTTTTTCAAATAAACTTTCTCCAATTCCGGAAACATTCATTATATCTTCAATTTTTGAAAATTTATGTTCTAATCTATAAGCAATTATTAAATCAGCTTTACTTGCGCCAATTCCCGAAATGCCCATTAATTCCTCTTTTGAAGCTGTATTGATATTTATTATATCACTTTTAGTTGTTGCTTCTTTTGTTGTTATACAATTGTCATAATTAATTACTTCAGTTGTAAAAGAAACCTTATTTTTTACTGTTGTTGTTGTAAAATCTTTTTTATTAAAAACATATATAACCATTTCATCGCTTACATGTTTACTTAAATTAATATTTTTAGTATAGGCATTTTTAGTAAATCCACCTGCAAGTTTAATAACATCATTAACTATAGATGTTTTATCTACTTTATAAACTCCTGGCTTTTTAATGCATCCTTTTATATCAACATAAACACTTTCAGAAGTATCCTTAATTTCTTCTTTTACTTTTGAATCAACTTCTTCTGCTACAACAACATTTGAACTTTTTTGAGTCATTACTAAATAAATAGCAACTACAACAAGTATTAAAACTGCTACAACTATATACTTTAATTTTGCTTTCATATTTCCCTCCTCACTTATATATATTGGAGAGAATGTTCAAATTACTTCTTTTTTTGATCAGTTTTATTATTTTCTTTAACTACTACTATAGTTTTTACTTTAGTGTTTATTTTTTTACATACATTTTTTAAAGTGCTGATATTTAATGAGTTATAAACATCATATAAATAAGTTGGAACTTCATTATGTTTTATTATTCCTGATGATATAAATTCATTTGCTCTTTCAATATCTTCAAATACTAAGATTAAATTAGAAATAGCAACTCTTTTTTTGCTATTAAACTCTTCTTCATCAATAATTAAATTGTTTAATTTTTCTTCTAATAAACTAGCAAATCTTTTTGGATAATGTGTTTCACATAAAAATTCAATTACTAAATAGTTTCCACAGACACTTGCATAATAAACTAAATCATCATTTATTATATTTCCATCAACTAATTGCTCTCTAAATAAACTTGTACTTCCAAAATTCATATTTAGTATAATATTTAATGCAGTAAGCAAGGTTTGTTCATTAATACCAGCTTTAGTGAATGAGGAAAGTGGTAATTTTAGTGCATATTCAGTTTTAGGAATTGACACATCCTTTTTTATTTCTTTATAAGAATATGCTACATTTTTTGGTTCTCTTATTTTTTTAACAATAATTTTCTTTTGTTCTTTAAAAGTTTTCTTTGCTTGGTTTTCTTCTATAATAGCAAGAGCTTCATCTGGATTAAAGTTACCTGTTAAACAAACAAACATATTTGCAGGATAATAAAAAGTATTATAAGCAAGTTCTATATCTTTTACAGTTGTTTTTTTAACATCATTTTTTGTTCCAGTTACTAAATTTTTTCTATTATCATTTACATATAAGCATTCATTTGCTGCACTCATTAAAACACTTTCTGGATCATCTTCATACATTTTTATTTCTTCAGTTATTATACCTTTTTCATCATTAACCATTTTTTCTGTATAGTAAGGTGTTTGAACATAATCTAATAAATATTCTAAATTTTCTTTAAATTTATTATAACCAAATACTTCATAGCAGGTTATATGAGTAGATGTATAAGCATTACTTTTAGCACCATTATTAGCATAAAATGTTGATGCATCTCCGTCTTCTGTATAAAATGTTAAATGTTCTAAAGTATGAGCAACACCCACCGGTATATGTTTATAAGTTTTATCTCCTTCAAATTTAAAATCAGTTATAACTGAACCAAACTTTGCTGAAAAGGTTAAATAATAAGTTTGAACTTTATTATTAGGTAACATATATACATCAAGTCCATTAGGTAGTTTTTCATGAAGTACATACTCATTTGGACCTTCAACAAATATTTTATTCATACTCTTCACCTCCAGCAGTTAATATATACACAGTATTTTTCTTAATTTTCTTTCCAACAGCTAAAATATCTGCTTTTTTAACATTCATAAATGTATTTATCATTGTTTCATAATCATCAGCTAAGTTTAAATATTTAAATAAATATAGTTCAAGTATTTTACCTTGGTAATCTATAAACATATTTAAACTAGATATTTTTAAATCAATTGCTCTTTTTATTTCTTCGTCTTTTAAAGAAGTAGTCATTTCTTTAAATGTTTTATCTATTAATTTTATTGCTTTTTCTTCATTAGATTTATCTAAACTAGTAGCAACAACTAAAATATTATCATATCTTTGATAGGATGAAATTAAACCATAACAAAGAGAATTTTTAGTACGTAGATTTTTATATAATTTAGACTCTAGAGATGATGAACCAAAAATCATATCATATATTGGTAAAACATATTTCTTTTCATAATCAGTTAAGTTAACGGCATTATAAACTTCGACTAATTGAGATTGACTATTAGAAGAATTTTCTTTAACTTTTTGAGGTAATCTTCTTGTTTTATTTTCATTATATATTTTTAATTCATGATTTTTTATAGTTTTAAATGCTGCATATTTATTTATTAAATCTACTATTTTATTATTATCAAAGTCACCTATTATAAAAATGTCAACATAATCATGTTTTAAAACTTCTTCATATAATTTTAATAAAGATTCGTTTGTAGCATTGTTTATAGTGTCTTTATTTTCTAAAATTGGTCTTGAAGTTAAAGAAGTAGGATCCATCTTCTTTAATGCTTGTAATATTGCATATCTACTTGGATTTTCTTTGATAGAATCAATTTTTTCTATTAATCTTTTTTTACATAGTAAAATAGTTTTGGCATCAAATTCATAATTATTTATATTTGGTTCAAACAAAAGAGAAAAAGGCATTTTTATTGCTTCTTCTAAAAAGTCTTCTTTTGTGTATTTTGGATTTATAAACTCAATAGATATATCTGTTAAAATCATTTGACCAAGTAACATAGTATCAATGTTAGAAACTGCATTATATAAAGATTCATATTTTAAAGCAAGTTTTCTTTTTGTATCATATTTTTTTGTGCTTTCAGATAATATATCAAATAATAAACTTCTTAATTCAGAGTTTTTAGGA
This sequence comes from uncultured Bacilli bacterium, assembly GCA_934098345.1. Taxonomy (GTDB): domain Bacteria; phylum Bacillota_I; class Bacilli_A; order RF39; family UBA660; genus CAG-582. The sequence goes on along the minus strand of CAKONX010000009.1, from coordinate 14,314 downwards.
TCAAAGTTATTTCTTAATATTATGTCAAGTTTAATTGTTTTAAATTTATCAGTTTTTATAGTATGGATATTGTAAGAACCAGCATTATAGATTTTATATTCCATTAAGTTCACCTCGTTTTTAGTATACGTAAAATAATCGTTTTTATAATTAAATTATAGCATAAATGTGATAATATTAATATGGTGATGATATGGAACCAGTACACATAGTGACTGAAAAAGAAAATATAGCTCCTTTGGTTTTATTTCCCGGAGATCCTCTTAGAGCAAAATATATTGCTGAGAAATTTTTAACCAATGTAAGATTAGTAAATAAAATAAGAAATATGTATGCTTTCACAGGTTATTATAAAGGAAAACGTGTAAGTGTTGTTGGTTCAGGTATGGGATGCCCTAGTGCTTCTTTATATGCATATGAACTTTACAAGTTTTATGATGTTGAAAAAATTATTAGAATTGGTTCGGCTGGTGCTGATAAAAATAATGTTCATATTTTAGATACTGTTTTATCAACTGGAGCTTATTCAGAATCTTCTATTGCTTATCAATGGGGAGGATATACTAATAAATTCATTGAGTCAAATAGAGAAATGAATGATGTAATTAAGAAAACTGCTGATGAATTAAATATAGATATTCATGTTGGTCCAACTTTAACAAGTGATGTTTTTGATGTATATGCTTCAATAGATCATATTGTTAACACTTGTCCAATAAAAGATGAATTACTTGCAACTGAAATGGAAGGATTTGGAATATTTCATATTGCAAGAATTTGTGAAAAGAAAGCAAGTATGCTTATTACTATAGTTGATTCTAAATTTGATCCAACAGTTGTTTCTCCAGAAATGAGAGAAAAACATTTAGATAATATGATTATACTAGCTTTAGAAAGCATAATAAAAACTGATTAAATATCAGTTTTTTTGTTGGCACTTTTTACATATTCCTTCAATAATAACCGAATGTTTAGTTATTATAAAATCTTTATAATTACTTTTATCAAAAGGACACATATCTATTTCAGTTTGATTATGACAAACAATACATTTTAAGATATGAAAATGTTTTTGAGATAAAGTATATTTTTTTCCATTTTCAAAGCTTATTATATCAATTATATTATTGTTAACAAAAATATCTATAATTCTATATATAGTTGATTTATCAATATTTAATTCTAGTAATTCATTTAAAGTTATATATTTTTTTCTTTTTATATATTCTAATATTAATAATCTATTTTTAGTAACTTTTAAATTATGATCTTTTAATATTTGCTCCATTATACACCTAATAAATTAAATACTATTCCACAAGCAACACCGATAAAGTATATTAAACTTAAAATAAATAAATTTTCTTTCTTATTTTTATTTTTATGTATAAGTACCATTATTGCTACTCCACTTCCAGTTAAAAGCCCAGAAAGAGTTGTTCCTAAAGTAATTAAATTGTTTAAATAAAGTTCACTTATCATAACAGATGAAGCACAGTTTGGAATTAATCCAACTAATGAAGAAATGAATGGTGTTAATATTTTGTTTCCTTTTAAATGAGCAGATATAAAATCTAGATTTACATATTCAAATAATGAATTAATCGCAAATGTAATTAAAAATATAAAAAATGATATTTTTAAAGTATGAATAATTACTGATTTTATTATTGAATGTTCACAGTCACATTCTTCATCTTTACATAAAACAAAACTACTTTGCTTTTCTTTTTTAATAAATAAATCAATTAATATTCCAAAAATCATACCAATAATTACTTTAATAAGAACAATACTCAATATTTTATGAATTGGTGCATTATGAGAAATCATTATTGGAATAAGTTCATCACTAGTGGATAAGTATATACTTATTAAAGTTCCTAATGAAATTATTTTTGTAATATAAAGATTAGTTGCAAGAACAGAAAATCCACATTGTGGTACTGCTCCAAGAAGTGAACCTATAATAGGTCCGAATTTACCTGATGCAGCAACAATATTTTCTTGTTTATTATTCAATTTATGTTCAATAAATTCAATAATTAAAAACGCTACAAATAAAAATGGTAATAATTTAATTGTATCTAAAATTGTATCCTTTAAAACATCTAACATAAAAGCCTCCTAAATGCAAATAAGTTGCATTTAGATAATAACAAACTGATTATTATTAGTCAAGAAAAAAAGTAAGTATTCTATCTTACTTTTTAAAAATTTTACTTAATTTTTCTTTTATTTGCTCCCTAGAAAATGGCTTTTGTATGTAATCCTTAAATCCTTCACTTATATATTTTTCTTTTGATCCTGCTATTGCATCTGCAGTTAAAGCTACTACTGGTGTATCAAATGTTTCATCTTCCTTTAATTTTTTTAAACATGTTTCTCCACTCATATTTGGCATCATTATATCCATTAGTATTAAATCATATCTTGGATTATTTTTTACTTTTTCTAAACATTCTACTCCGTCTGTAGCTTCATCTATTATAAACCCAAAATTCTCTATTGCTTTTTTTGCTACTTTTATATTTAACTTATTATCATCTACTATTAATACTCTTTTTCCTTTATAACTTTCTACTAATTCTTCATTTATTCTTTTAATATTTATTACTTGAGTATTTGTTAATGGCATTTCTACTTCGGCTATTTTTTGTGGTATTGTTACTATAAATATAGATCCTTTTCCATATTGTGATTGTACATTTATTTTTCCACCCATCATTTCAGTTAAGCCTTTTGTTATTGCTAGACCTAATCCTGTTCCTTCTGTTGTTGTATTTTTTTCTACATCTAATCTATCAAATTTAGTAAATAATCTATTTATGTTTTCTGCTTTTATTCCTTTTCCTGTATCTTGACAACTTATAATTAAATTACTTTTATTTTTATTTAAATCATTTACACATGTTATTTTTAAGTTTATTTCTCCCTCATCTGTATATTTAATTGCGTTTGTTAATAAGTTATTTATTATTTCTTTTACTTTTCCTTTATCTCCAATTAATTCATATGGTATATCTTCTGCTATATATAAGTGAAAATTAATATTTTTTTCTCCTATTCTCGTAATTGTTACTCGTACCATTCCTTCTATTTCTTCTCTGAAATTATATTTATTTTCTATTACTTCCATTTTATCTGATTCAATTTTATTTATATCTAGTATATTTCCAACTATTTCTAGAAGTGTATGTGATGCATTTTGTATATCAATTGAATCTTCATATACTTCTTTTGGTACTTCAGATTTATACATTGTTATATCTTCTGATAAACCAACTATTGCATTTAAAGGTGTACGAATTTCATGAGACATACTACTTAAGAAATCTGATTTTGCTCGGTTAGCTTTTTCTGCTGTATCTTTAGCCATCTCAAGCTCACGTATCATTTTTACATCAGGATTCTCAATTGTGAAATACATTAAACAACATATTAAACTTTCCATAGCAGTTGTTATAACTAACTCAGGGCATCTCATTTGAATAATCATAACTGCTAGACCTAGCAATAAAAATAGCCAAATTGGAATTGCTTTTTTTCTTAATCTAGTGTTTTTTCTTTTTGCAATAAGAATAATGAAAATAACTATACTTAAAACGCTAGAAAGAGAAAAAATTAACTGAACGGCTGGCCCATATGTATAGTATATTTTGTGTGCAACATCTCTATGCAAATCATATGGAAGTATAAAAATCATAATTATAATTAGTAAGTCTGCTATTATGGTAATTGTTGTAGCAATTTTTTTATGATTAAATGATATTTCAATTAAATAAAAAATTAATAATGAAATAAAAGCAATAAAATACACTAGATATAATCTCAATATGCTGTCACTTATAACATTTGGTATAGTGTCAAACTTGTATGAAACATAGTCACATAAAAATTGTAATATTAACCCTACTAAGTTCGTAATAAGAATATACTTATATATCTTGTTTTCTCCGTTCCCTAACCTAGTCTTCGAAAAATATAAAAATGATAAAGCTATAATATATATGGTGCTAAATATTATTAACCATGTTAAACTCGAAATTACCATAAAACCACTTTCCTATATTAACATATTACCACATAACAGTATAATTTTACAAAAAAAATTACCACATTAATGTGATAATTTTTTTTGTAACTTCGTTGAAAAATTTGTATCAAGATTTATAAATCCATCTTTTTCTTGTTTTATTCTTGCTACATCTCTTTTGCCAGACTTAGCGTATGGAAATGATTTTCTTATTTTAAATATAAATGGAACCATATTTTCATTACCAGTTTTTTCAAAAATATATTGTTGTATTTTATGCAATTGTTCTTCTAAATAATCTTTATCCGCTTCTAATGAATCTTGAAGTTCTTCATTAAAAATTATATGAACAGCTAATTTTTCTGTTCCATTATCATCAAATTCTAATACATCACACATTTTGATTCCTTCTATTTCCATAATGATTTTTTCTATGTCGAAATTATAAATCTTTTCTCCATTTATCATTGAAAAATCTGATGCTCTTCCTTGAACAAATAAATTTCCAGCTTCATCTATAAATCCTATGTCTCCCGTACAGTTCCATTTTGTACCATTTTTATCAATATAAAAATATTTTTTTGTAGCAGATTCATTTTTATAATATCCTAACATGCTACATGGTGTATTGGCTAAAATTTGCCCCCTTTTGTAATAGGGTAATTCATTAAAATCATCATCAAATATACCAATTGTTACTCCTGGTAATGGAATTCCTACAGATCCTTTAACAGTTTCTGATAACTGAGTTTGTGTTGTTATTGCAGCTCCACATTCACATTGGCCATAAGCAACTCTTAGTGGCGCATTACTTCCATGTTGTCTAAAAACTTCTTCTATTTTAGATGAGACTTCTTCACTTAAAGGTTCTCCACCTTCAAAAGGGTAATTAAAAAATGACAAATCTACATTTTTAACTAATCTTTGATTTAAAAAGCCTTCATACATACTAGTAGGGGCAACACAATAATTTGGTTTTGCTTTAATAATGTTTTTTACAAAAACATCTCTTTCAAATCTTGGATCCATAAATATAGTAGTACCATAAGAAAGTGGTAAATGTATAGATGTGCTTAATCCAGTTGAATACCAAGGCGGAATTATTTGATAAAATTTTTGTCCTCTTGAAATGTCAACCCCTGACGCGGGATAAGCTTGAATTGAATTTTGAAAACTATCATTTGAAAGTAGAATGCCTTTTGAGGCTCCAGAAGTACCGCTTGAGTACACCATTGCTAATGGTAAATCTTTTTCATACGGAACAGGATTGCTAAACTCTCTCATTTTGCCATCTTTTATAAACTGGTTCCAGTATAATTCATTACTATGTTTATCTATTTTATAGGACTTAGAAACATATTTTAAGATTGAAGAATTTAATGTTGGAAGTATTATTATGTTTTTTATTCTTGATTGTTTTATTGCTTCTTTTAATTCTGGATAAAATTCATCCATTATTATTAAAACATCACTTTCACAATCACTTATCCTTGCTATCAAATCTTCCTTTTCAAAATGTGGAGCAATCATATTAGCAATTGCACCTAACTTTGATAACGCATAAAATGAATATACAGTTTCAGGAACTCCAGCAGCACAAATTGTGACAAAGTCTCCTTTTTTTATTCCATATTCCTGAAAAGACTTTGCTGTTGCCTCAACATTAAAAAAAAATGTTGAATAGCTTATTTTTCTTCCAAAAAATTCTATTGCTAAATCCTTTGGAAACTGAATGTTATTATTATACACTTCTTGATAAACAGTCCTTTTAGGAATTTCCTCTCTCAATGCTTCATCGATATAATTTGTAACCCATGGTTTATCAATGGTTGGATACCCACTTAAATTTGACAATTTCCTTTTTGCTGTTAATAATTCTTCTTTATTCATATAAATTATCCCTCTTTTGTTGCAGTATATATTAACATATTAGCATAAAAAAAGCAAAATTGAATCTATCTATTCATTATTTTGCTTAATACATTCATAAATTCTTTTTGAATATTTTTTAATTCTTCTTTAGTTGTTGCTTCAAATCTTAACGTTAGATTTGGTCCAGTATTACTCGCTCTTAAAAGTCCCCAAGAAGAGTTTTTTATAACTTTTACTCCATCAGTAGTGTCAATATTGTAATTGTTATTTAATGCATATTCTTTAATTGCATCTACTATTTTGAATTTTAATTCATCTGTAGTTTTTACTTTTATTTCATCTGTATGATAATAAGTATTAAGTTTCTTTAACATATCTGTTAAATTTAATTTTGTATGACTTAAAAGTTCTTGTACACGTAATCCAACATATATTCCATCATCATAACCAGGATGTTTATCTCTAAAGAAAATATGATTTGAATATCCCCCACCAAAAACAATATTATTTTCTTCCATATCTCTTTCTTGTTTAGCACTTGATGGCGTATCTAAATAAATAATGCCTTTACAAGCAAGTATTTCATCTCTTAAAGTATTTGAACATTTTACATCTATTAATACAGTTTTATTTTCACTTGTTTTTAAAATATTTTTACACATTAAAGCCATTAAAATATCAGCATCAATTACTTCACCATTGTTATCAACAAATCCACATCTATCAGCATCCCCATCATAAGCAAGGCCTAAATCTGCTGAATGTTCAATTACAGCATCACATAATTGTTTCATATTTGCTTTTACATTTGGATCTGGATGATGATTTGGGAAAGTTGGATCGGATACATCATTTATAAAAACTACGTCAAAAGGAAATCTATTATATATTTTTTTTACAATTATAGAAGCTGTTCCATTTCCAGGATCAACAACTACTTTCATTTTTCTATTTCCAAGTGATATAGATTCACGCATACGTTTAGAATATAAATCATTTATCTCTAAATTTTTTATTGTTCCTTTACCGGTATAAATTTTGTATTCACGATTAGATAAAGCATCATATATTATTTTTAATTCATCATAGTCACAATGTTGATAATTTTTACCAAATAACTTAAATCCATTATCGCATGCTGGATTATGACTAGCTGTAACCATAATTCCATATTCAACACCTAATTCTCTAGATGCAAAATTTAACATTGGAGTTGTAACAAGACCAATAAATATAACATCAATTCCAGTACTTGTTAAAGCATCAACTAAATTTTTTGAAAGCTCAACTCCACCTATTCTATTATCATGACCAACAACAACTGTTTTAACATTTATAGTTCTTAAATAACTACCAAAGACAAGACCTAATCTTGTTGCAAATGCTGGTTTTATTTGAGTTCCATAAACACCTCTGATGTCTGCTTCCCTTAATATACTTTTATCAAATTTCATAATTAACCTCTCTTTAATCTTCTTCTACAAATAAAGTTTTAGTATCTTTCATTTCTGATGGTATTGCTATATCCATATATTTTAATATTGTTGGAGCAATTTCTGTTAAATCACCTTTATGCTTTAATGAAACATGTTTATCTCTTAAAATAAATGGTACAGGATAAATGGAATGCGTTGTAGAAATACTTCCATCTTTTCTTATCATTTCATCACAGTTACCATGATCTGCTGTTATTATTAATTTATAGAAGTTGTTATCAACTGCCTCAACTATTCTTGAAAGACATTCATCAATTGTTTTAAGACCATTAACTGTGGCATCAATTACACCTGTATGACCTAACATATCTGGATTAGCAAAATTTACTAAAATGAAATCATAATCTTTTTCTAAACATTTTAAGACTTGTTCAGTTACTTCTAATGCACTCATATTTGGAGTTAAATCATATGTTTTTACTTTTTTTGAAGGAATAAGGAAATTATCACATCCTTTTAATTTTACTTTTCCTCCACCATTAAAGAAATACGTAACATGAGCAAATTTTTCGGTTTCAGCAATACGTGCTTGTCTTAATCCTAAATCAGATAAATATACTCCTAAGGAATAAATTTCTTCATTTTCTATTAAATATTCTTTATTGGTTAACTTTGCTCCAGGTACATCTGTTATAGCAAGAATTTTTAAATTATCTATTTTCTTTACTTTATATTCTTGAAAATCTTCGTTTTTTAGTACTGTTAATATTTGTCTACTTCTATCTCCTCTAAAATTTAACCATAAAAATGCATCATTATTTTTTATAGTAGCATCTTCATCTAGTATAAGTGGCGGTAAAAACTCATCAGTTAAATTCTTTTTGTAACATGCTTCTATTCCAGTTTTAAACGTTCTTATCTTAATACCTACACCTTTTAATAATAAGTCAGTGTAAACTTTAGTTCTTTCCCATTTATTATCTCTATCCATTGCGTAATATCTACCACAAACTGTTGAAATTTTACCAATATTTAAAGTTTTCATAACGTTTTCTAATTCAGTTAAATATCCAATTGAGGAATCAACTTTAGTATCTCTTCCATCAGTTATAGCATGAAATTTAACTTTTTTTACACCCATGTTTTTTAGATGGCCTAGAATATTTTTCATATATTTTATATCAGAGTGTACTCTTCCATCTGAAACAAGTCCACATAAATGTAATGTAGAATTATTATTAATTGTATGCTCAACAAGTTCAATTAATTTATCATTTTGTTCAATTGAGGAAGATCCTAAAAGTTCATTTGCTTTTAATAAATCTTGTTTTATTTTTCTTCCTGCACCAATTGTTAAATGACCTACTTCACTATTACCAAATTGGTCATCTGGTAAACCTACATATTCTCCACTTGCTTGTAATACAGAATGGGGATATTCTTTAAATAAGTTATTGAATGTCTCCATATTTGCATCTTTAATAGCATTTCCATTTTCAAGATCATTAAGTCCAAAACCATCTAAGATAACCATTATTACCTTTTTCATAGTATCACCTATTTATAATATTATCATATTTAAGGAAAAAAAACGAGTATTCTATTCACCACTGTATATAAGTTCAAATTGACTTAAATTATTTATATCATAACTTCCAGAATTTATTTGGCTTAAACATTTATATATTTTAAAACCTATATTCACTTTATCTTCCTCATAATAAATTTTATTTTGTTTATATTGAGTTACATAATTAGCTACTATATCCATTTCATTTTTGTCATAGCATACTAGAACTTCACCCTCTAAAGGAGTATTTGTAACTGGATTATTAATTTGATTTCTAGTTTTTGAGTCAGATGTTAATAATCCTTTTTTTATCAAATCATCGATACTAACATGTTTACATACATTATTTTTTATTTCATCTTTTACTGTACTTCCGTATTTTAATGCGACAGTTTCTATTTCTGTTATTTTACTTTGTAAAGCATCTCTTCTTATTCCGTTAAATATAGTTACATAAGTTGGTATAGCAATTACAATTAATAAACCTAAAATAACTAATACTGCTAAAAGTTCAATTAACGTAAAACCTTTTTTCATATCTTTCACCTTAAAAAAATTATATCATAAAAAAAGTAGTTAAAAACTAATTTTCAACTACTTTTACATTTATTTCTGTCTTAATTGGTTGAACTTTAACTCTTTCATCATCAATTTCAACGATTACTTTAACTGTATGAGTTCCTGCTTTTAAACCATTTAAGTCAACGTATGCTGTAATCTTAGATGCATCAATATCGGCTAAATTGGCTTCAACTCCTTTAACTAAAACAGATATTGTTCTATCTTGAACAGTTGCGGCTGATGCTGAATATTTTTCACCTAAGTTAAGTGTTTGAACAGGAACATCAGCAATTTCTCTTTGAGTTTCTGTTCCAACAGATACTGTTACATTTGTCTTTGTTTGAGACATGTATCTTACTCCAGCTGGTTTAGTTAAATTCAAACTCTTTGTTTTTTCTCCATCTAGACCATTTATATCAAATGTAGCTTCTACATAAGGAATATTATCAACAATAGATTTTTCTCCATATACAACTACATCTGTTACAGATGAAGTAATATTTTGAATTGCTTTACCATTACTCATTTCACCTTTAGTAACAACTTTTACTGGTATTGTTTTATGATATGAATCAATTGTTACAGTTGCTGTTACTTTAGATGGAACCATTTCAACATTTTTAAGCATATTTCCAGATTCATCATAAGCAACTAAAGGTATATCTTCAAGAGTAAAGTCACCAGATTCTTTTAAATCTATTTTAGAAGCATCTACTAAAGCTTTAACTACAGATACTTTCTCTAATATTTCTTTACTAGATTTTACTACAACTTCGCTTGTATCTAGTGAGACATTACTTATACTTAATTTGCTATCTAATTTATTTTCATTCATTAAATCATATCCAAGTGTTCTAGTTTCACTTACTTTTTCACTTATCTTTACAGTAATAGTAGAAGGATCAAGTTTATAATTAACAGATTGAACTGAATGATTATATTTAAGTTTTACTTTATAAGTACCAGCACTATATTTTGATAAATCAAGTACTACTTCATGTTCTCCTAATTGAGTTGCTAAATATATTGATGATTTATTTCCAATTAAAGTTATATCAACTGTTTCTGGAACTCCTTCAACAACATAAGCTTCTTTATTATAAACAACAGATACTTTTTGATCAGTTATTATTTCAGCTTCTCTTTCTGTAAAACTAATTACTTGACTATCTACAAGTAAAAATACTGCTATAGCACATAAAAGTGAAATATAAATTAAGACATTAGGTCGATTAAGTATTCTTTCAAATTTACCACTATTGTCTTTAGATATTTCTCCAATTTTATAAATTAATCTACTAATTGGAGTTATTATTATTTTATCTATAATTTTATATATTAACTTTGCTAATTTAATAAAAGGGGTGAATATAATTAAAATCTTACTCATCTTCTTCACCTATCCCTTCATCGGCATCATAGAATACCTCTGCTTTAGGTTTTAATTCATCTAAAAGCATTACTCTAAATTCTTCTAAAGTTAAGTTGTAATGTAAATAGTTATCACAAGCAATACTGATTCTTCCTGTTTCTTCAGAAACAACTAAAGCAATTGCATCTGTTTCTTCGGCAACACCTAATGCTGCTCTATGTCTTGTTCCTAATTTTTTATTTACATCAGGATTCATACTAGTTTTAAAAACTGCTCCTGCACATGTAACTTTATCTCCTTGAATAATTACTCCACCATCATGTAATGGATTTGGAGGTAAGAATATAGCTTCTAATAATTGACTTGAAATATCAGCATACAACTTTGTAGCTGGAATAATATATTCTTGTAAAGACATATTTCTTTCAATAACAATTAAAGCACCGATTCTTTGTTTCTTTAAATGCTCTACAGCATTCATTATTTCAAATACTACTTTTTCTCTTTCGTCAACAGTTAAAACTTTATGTCTTCCAAGTAATTGGCTTCTACCAATTTGTTCCAAAACTGTACGTATTTCTGGTTGAAATATAACAATAAGCGCTATAGGTCCCCAAGAAACAACATATTCAAGTAAAATACCTACTGTATATAAATCAAGTATATTACTTAATATTTTAACTAATATTAAAATAATTACACCTTTTAAAATAAGGACCATTTTAACATTGTTTTTAAAACTTTTAAATATATAATAAAACATTATCCATATTAAGCATATGTCTAATATTTTAGTTACAACACTCCAAACAGTTGTTAGAGTCATCTAATCACTCCTTTTTACATTTGTTCTTTTACTTCTTCAGTATTATTATTTGTATCTTCTACATTTATAGGTGATACTTGATTAATTTCTGCTTTTGAATTTAAGACTTCACTAGCTTTATCAGATTCCAAAATTTCTTTTCTATAATCATTATATTTTTTTCTGTCCATCATATAACCAAATAAACCTAGTAATAGAACAATTGCAATAATTATAAATATTAAATAATTTGTAATAATAAATTCTAACATTTAAACACCTCTTTATTCTTAATTAATTTTAACATGATTATATAACCTTTTCAATTAGTTAATAGTTAAATTCTTTCCTTTAGGTTGAATTTGTATAAATGTATTTCCATCATTAACATCGATTTCATTTCCATCTAAATATTTATATATAGTTTGCTCTGTTCTTGAATTTTTAGTCCATGTAATAGGTACTGCATATCCATCAGTTATATAATATCCTTCTCCACTTCCTAAGTTATCTATTGTTTGTCTATCTTTATGTGATCCATCATTTAAACTTGAGTTATTTACTTGATAAGTTATTATATTTTTAAATGTATATTGATTTTTTGTTACATAATCAGTATGTGGTTTTCCGTTAACACTTCTTTTATAAACTTTGGCTTCACTGTCATATATATATGAGCTTGTTACACTTCCAGAATAAGTAATGCTTACATTATTTGCAACTGTAGCATTTTCTTTAGAACTTAAATCAACTTCATCTTCACTATAATTTAATAGGAAGTCTTTATTTCTAGTTGTTCTTTTATTTCCAATACCATTATTTAATTTTTCAATGCTTGTAAAAAGAGTATGTTCAGAAGAAACATTTAAGGTTTTATCTCTCCAACCTGTTTTACTTGCATCAACTGATATTCTATCAATATTAAGTTTGTTAAAATCTTCGGCAGCTTGAGGACTATTTCCATGATGAACATATATTGCGTCATTTTCAAGAGCATAATCTAAGAAGTAATGTCTTGCGCTTCTAATTGATCCAATTCTTTCAGTATTTTGATCTTGGAAAACAGCCATATATCTTGTTAATCCACCTTCAACTATCAATTCATAAATAATCATTGCATCTTGTAATCCACTTTGTAATGGTCTTGCAACTCCGATATTATTAATCATTACTGCATATGGTCTAGTTTTTGAATTTAAATTTACTATTTTTAATTTGCTATCAATTACTGGTGTATTAGTTTCTTCTTTACTTGGTGAAGTTTTTACTTTATTTCTTCCAAATATGAAGAAACAACATATTCCAATTACTAATAATATTGAAATTGATACTACTATAATACTTACCTTTGTTTTTTTATCCATTTTTTTCTTTGCCATATAAATCACACCTCTAGTTAATTTTAACACATTCAAATAATTATTGAAAGAGAGTATTTAATTTGCTATAATTTACTTGATGGAATGGAGGTTATTTTGTGGATCAAAAAACCATAAAGATGTTAAGCTATATTATTGGAGGATTTGTTGGTTTTATAATATTATTATTTTTAATCTCAAGTTGTACCAATAAGAAATATACTTTTGAGAAACTAGAAAACAGAATGTTAAAAATAGCAAAAGAAATGTATGAGAATGATGATAAGGAATTACCTCAACAAGATAAAGATACTAAAACTATTACTTTAAAGAAAATGATAAGTGATGGAAAAATCGAAGAAGTATCTAAATTATTTAAAAGAGATGATTTAAAATGTAATGGAAGTGTTACTATAACAAATAATAATGGTTATTATAACTATAGTCCTTATTTAAGTTGTGGTAAAGAATATGAAACTACATATTTAAAAGATAAAATAATTGATAATAGTTTAGTTGAAACTGGTGTTGGGCTTCATGAAATTAAAGATACTTATGTAATGCAAGGAGAAGTAAAAGATAACTTCATTAAATTTAATGGTAATGTTTATCGTATAGTTAGAATTAATTCTGATGGAACTATAAGAATTATGGAGCAAAAAGGATTATTACAAAAAGTATGGGATGATAGATATAATATTGAAAATAGTAATAATTCAGGTATAAATGAATATGAATATGATTCTTTAAATTCACGTATAAGAGATACTTTAATTGAATATTATAATGATTCTAAAACATGGCCAGATGAAATAAAACAATATATCACTACTCAAACATTATGTATTGGAAAAAGAACTAAAGCCGATATTACAAAAGATGGATCTACTGAATGTTCTAAAACAATGGATGGTGAAACATTTGGCTTATTAAGTGTTTATGAATTCTTACAAGCATCTCTTGATGCAAATTGTTCATACACAAATGATGGTAATTGTAGAAACTACAATTGGATAAGTAATTTAAAAAATTCAACTTGGTCAATTACAGCAAATGCTGAAGATAATAGAACAGCTTATTTAATAAATGGTATTCCAAAAGTTTCATCTTGTAGTTCAATGTCAGGAACATTGGCAGTATTCAATATTACTGATAAAGCTATATACGTTAAAGGTGATGGAACTGAAGAAAATCCATATGAATTCAAATAAAAATAATCAGTGAAAATGATATGAACCCCGTTTCTTGGACAAAATAGAAACGAGGTTTTTATATGTCAAAATTAAGTTATGAAGACAAAATAA
>CAKONX010000008.1 GCA_934098345.1 uncultured Bacilli bacterium | reverse complement strand
GGTAGACCAGTAATCTTAGGTATAACTAAGAGTGCTCTTGAAACTGATTCATTCTTATCTGCTGCATCATTCCAAGAAACTACAAGAGTATTAACAGATGCTGCTATTAAAGGTAAAGTTGACTACTTAAAAGGATTAAAAGAAAATGTTATCCTTGGTAAACTTATTCCAGCAGGTACTGGTGCTAAACAATATTCTGATATAGATATTGCTCTTGAAAAAGACTTCTTATCAGATGATGCTAGTGAAGTATTAGAAGATCAATTCTTAGATGACGATACTGAAGAAATCAAAGAAGAATTAGTAGTTGTTGATGAAGATAAAAATGAAGAAGAAGCTTAATAGTTTCTTCTTTTTTCTTGCAAAATAGAGTCACATGTAGTAATATGTATCTAGAGATGCATTATTGCATACAATAAAAAAGGGAACATTCAGTACGCTAAGTTGAATGTCTACCCAATGTTTTGTGTTAGACACTTATCCTTGCAGATGAGTGTCGTTTTCATTTATAGGTGATGCTATTTCAAAGAAATGAAAAGCAAGGCTATTAATAAGTTGATAATTATGATAAGACTTAAGATTAGAAAATCTTTCTTTCCCATAGATATCAAGAACCTCCTCTCTATAAAGAGTAGAGGTAGACACTCAACAACTGATGTTCCTAAAACAATTGTAACAGCACGTTATAATAAAATCAAGAAAAATAGATACAACTGTTCGATTTTGAAAATCTGTTATGTTAAAAATTACTTCAGAAAAAGTTTATAAATTAGTTTAGTTTTACTAATATTTATTGTATAATAATTCATATAGGTAGGATGTGGCTTCATGGATGAAAAACTAATAAACTTTTTTAAATTAATAAATTATAATGACATTATAGCATTTGAAAATGCGACCTTTAAGGAAATGGCTATAAGAGATAATGGGACTACTTGGGTTATAAGAATTAATGCTAAAGAAATTATTCCTGTTAAATCTATGATGAACTTAATTACTTTGTGTAAAGATGGAGTAAAGGAAGTAAAATCTATTATAATTGAAATGAATTATGATGTGCTTTCCAGTTCACTAGTGTTAGATTATTTCTTATATTTTTTAGATAATATTATTGATAATTATCCAAGTTTGAGTGGAATAAATAAAGATAAAATTGATATTGATGATGATATAATTCTAATTGAAGTAACTTCAAAAAGTGAAGAAGCAACATTAAAAA
The DNA here is from genome assembly GCA_934098345.1 of uncultured Bacilli bacterium. Classification (GTDB taxonomy): domain Bacteria; phylum Bacillota_I; class Bacilli_A; order RF39; family UBA660; genus CAG-582. The sequence goes on along the minus strand of CAKONX010000008.1, from coordinate 28,055 downwards.
AAGAAGTTAAAAAGATTTTAAAACAAATGGAAACTCTTGGAATAAAAGGTTTTGATGTGTCTTTTAGAATAAACGAAGAAGAAAATAAACTAGTAAAAGAAAATATTGAGAAAGCTAAAGAAAATGTAATTATTCCTCAAAAAATTGTTGTTGAAGAAAAACCAAAATGGACTCCAAAGAAAAAAGTTGAATATCAAAGAGAAGGCATTGTTTCTATTGCATCAATTGAAAAAGAAGAAAACGCGGTTAATCTAGAAGCGTATATTTTTGATGCTGATTTTTCAGTATTAAAGAAAAAAGACGGCAACTTACTATACTTAGTTACATTAAAAATAAGTGATAATACTTCTAGTATTTTAGCTAAAACATTTGCTAGAGATGAAGAAGAATTTAATAAATATAGTAAAGAATTAAAAAATGGTAAATGGTTCCATTTCATAGGTCAAGTGAGAGATGATTCTTTTGCTCATGATTTAGTTTTCCAATTTAGAAGTTATGAAGAAATAGATGATCCAACAATTAAAAGAAAAGATGATGCTGAAGAAAAAAGATGTGAATTGCATGCTCATACAATGATGAGTCAAATGGACGGAGTATGTGATGAAATCGAACTTGTAAAAAGGGCTATTGCTTACGGACATAAAGGGATTGCTATAACAGATCATGACTGTTGTCAATCATTCCCACATGTTTTTGATACAGTTACAAAACATAATAAAAGTAGAAAGAAAGACTTGGATGCTAAAATAAAAGAAAATGAAGAAGCTCTTGAAAATATTAAAAATTCCGGAAATACTGAAGGAATGGAAGAAATTGAAAAATATATAGAAACATTAAAAAAAGAAAAAGAAAATTTTGTTCCTTTTAAAGCTGGATATGGTGTAGAACTAGAAATGACAGAAAGTAAACTTAATGTTGCTTTTAATCCAAATGATGAATTACTTGAAAATAATACCTTTGTTGTATTCGATACAGAAACAACAGGTTTTAATCCAGGTTTAAGTGATTCTATGATTGAAATAGGTGCTGTTAAATTAAAAAATGGTGAAGTAGTTGATCGTTTTGATGAACTAATAAATCCAGGAAGACATATTGACGAATCTATTACTAGAGTTACTAATATAAGTGATGATGATGTAAAAGATGCCGACAATGAAGAAAATGTTATTAAGCGTTTTAAAGAATGGATTGGAACTTTACCTTTAGTTGCTCATAATGCGAAGTTCGATAAAAATATGCTAGACATGGCTTATTACAAATATAATTTAGGTAAACTTGAAAATCCAATTATAGATACCTTAATGCTATCAAGAGTAGTAAACCGTGAACTTAAAAAACATAGTTTAAAAGCGTTAGGTAAATTTTATGGTATTGATACAGGAGAAAGTGATGATGAAGAACAAAGTGAATCATCTATCCCATCAGGAAGTTTTAAACTAGATGAAGAAGAAACTGAAAGAATAGAAGATATCATTGTTGATGATGAATCTATATTAAATGTTTTAAGTGAAGAATATTTAGATAATGATATTACAACTGAAAGTAAAGTTACTAAAGTTAAAAAGACTTATTTTATACCAACAATTTATAAAAAAAGTAAAACTGAGAAAACTTCGATTGAGATTAAGTTTAAAGATGGTACAGCTTCTAAAACAGAATTCAATTTACATCCTGCTGAAAATACATGTACATTAAAATTTGCATCAACATTTGGCGAAAAAGAAATACCTGTTACTGTATATGTTGGACAACACCATGGTGCCGATGTCGATTCTGAAAATACAGGTTACATATTTAATAAAATGTTAAAACAAATTGAAGGAATAAATACTATTGCTGAATTAAATGACTTATATAAACTAGAAGATGTTGCTTTTAGAAATGATCATAAAAAGATGGGAAATATTGCTGAATTATGTTCTTATAAAAATTATGTTATTCCAACAAAAGAAGGAGAAACTTATGAAGATAAGGATTATCCATTCTTAAAATATGATAATAAAGATTATGTATGGAAATTCCCTTGGTGTAAGGATGATTTCTTACAAATGTATGAAAATATACCTGGTAAAACGTTTACAGAAAATTTAGCAAATATATATGATTCAACTAAACATGTTACATTTATTGCTAAAAATAAAGTTGGATTAAAGAATCTATTTAAAATAATTAGTTTTGCAAATACAAACTTTATTGAAAGAAATGCTAAAATTCCAAGAAAACTTGTCAATGAATATCGAGAAGGATTACTTGTAGGTTCAGCTTGTTTAAATGGTGAAATATTTAATTTAGCTTTAACACGTACTGAAGAAGAACTAATTGAAGCAATGAAATTCTATGATTATATTGAGATTCAACCAATTGATAATTATAAACACTTGTTAAAAAATCATGATATTTCTAATATGGATGATTTAAAACTAGCAATCAGAAAAATTATAAAATGTGCCCAAATAGCTGGTAAAATGGTTGTTGCTGATTCAGATGTTCATAATATTGATCCAGGAGACTTAATAAGTCGTGAAATTATAGTGAATCAAAATGTTCCTGGTAAAGGAAGACATCCACTTGCTAGATACTTAAAAGGGGATTATAAACCTAATGTTAATAAAGAAAATATAAATGAAGCAATTAAAAAAGCTGAAAGCATGGGACATACTCTTTCAAGTGTTGATATAAAAGTCTTAAAATATATTTATGCATTAACAAATTTAAAAAATATAGATTTAACTTCAAATAATATAGCTCTTATTTATTCAATTGATAAAAATAGTCAAGAAGAAGCAAAAGCTAAAACTAATTTTGAAGAAAAGAAATACATGATTGACTCTTCTTTAAGAAAACTTCAAATAGCTGGTTTAATTAATGTTAACTATGTTAATGGAACTTATTCGCTTTTATCAAAATATACAAAGAGTGAAGTGCCTCAAATGGGACATATTCCAAATCAATTCTTTAGAACAACTAAAGAAATGTTAGATGAATTTGCATGGTTAGATGATAAAGAACTTATTCATGAAATCGTTATTGAAAATCCAAATAAGATTATTGATATGTTAGAAGAAATTGAAGTAGTAGTTTATCCTGATAAGCCATATTCTCCAATTATTGAACATTCACAAGAAACATGTCGTGACCTTGTTTTTGATAAAGCTCATAGTATGTATGGTGATCCACTTCCTGCTAATATTGAGGAACGTATTGCTCAAGAATTTTATGGAGATAAAATAAATGCTCTTGTAAAAGAAAAAATAGATATTGAAAATCCAGATATGAGTGAAGAAGAAAAAGAGAAAATATTTACTCCAACACTTCATGAAGTAATAATGAGTGGATACGATGGAGTAGTTAATCTAAAAAAAGAACAAGTTAAAAGACTAAGTGAAAAAGAATTAACAGAAGAAGAAGCAATAGAAACAGCTAAAGCTCAATTAACTGGTATAATTGGTGGAGGTTTTGATGTTATTTATTTGATTGCTCAAAAACTTGTTAAGCACTCAAATGATGATGGATATTTAGTTGGTTCACGTGGATCAGTTGGTTCTTCATTTGTTGCAAGTATGATGGGAATAACAGAATGTAACGGACTTCCAGCACATTACTATTGCCCTAATTGTCAATATAGTGAGTTCAAGGATAAAGATGGACATCCTTATTCAGAAAACTATCCAAGTGGATTTGATTTACCTGAAACTAATTGCCCTAAATGTGGAATTCAAATGATTCACCAAGGAAATGACATGCCATTTGCAACATTCTTAGGATTTGCTGGAGAAAAAGTTCCAGATATAGACCTTAACTTCTCAGGAGATAACCAAGCAAGCGCTCATGAATATACAAAAGTATTATTTGGTACAGATAATGTATATCGTGCTGGTACTATTGGAACAGTTGCTGATAAAACTGCATTTGGATATGTTCAAGGATATTATGAGGATGTTATGTATAATGCTTTAACTATTGAATGTGCGTCTTTAGGTTTATCAGTTACAAGCAAAGATGAACTTAGAAAAAAAGATATTATTAAATCCTTTGTAAGAATTCCTGAAGTTGAAAGAATGGCAGTTGGTTGTACTGGTGTAAAAAGAACTACTGGTCAACATCCAGGAGGAATAGTAGTTGTTCCAGGATATAAAGACATATGGGATTTTACACCATTTCAATATCCTGCAGATGATCCAACAGTTGCTTGGAGAACAACTCACTTCGATTACCATGCAATTGATGCCGATCTTTTAAAACTGGATATTCTTGGACACGATGATCCAACAGTTCTAAAAATGCTTCAAGACTTATCCGGAATAGATGTTACTAAAATTGATTTAGGTGACCGTGATACCATGAAAATATTTACTGGACCAGAAGTTTTAGGAGTTGAAAAAACACGACTTAGAGGCCTTACAAGTAAAGATGGAGTTAAATATTGTCCAACAGGAACTCTTGGTGTACCAGAATTCGGAACATCATTCTTACTTGGAATGCTTGAAGAAACTAAACCAACCACATTTGCCGAATTAATAAAAATTTCGGGACTTTCACACGGAACTGATGTTTGGCTTGGAAATGCCAGAGATTTATGTACACCAGATGAAAATGGTAATATTCAAGTACCATTTAAAAACGTAATTGGATGTCGTGATGATATTATGGTTAATCTAATGCAATGGGGAGTACCTGCTGGTAAAGCATTTAAAATAATGGAATTTGTTCGTAAAGGTAAACCTAGTAAAGATCCAGCCACTTGGGCAGAACATGCAGCTCTTTTAAGAGAATATAATATTCCTGAATGGTATATAGAATCATGTAGAAAAATAAAATACATGTTCCCAAAAGCTCACGCAACAGCTTATGTAACGAGTGCATTTAGAATAGCTTGGTTTAAAGTTCATCATCCAATTTGGTATTATTGTGCATATCTTTCAATAAGAAGAGATGCCTTTGATATTCAATCAATGATTAGAGGCGAAAACGCAATTCGTGAAAAAATTGATGAAATAGATGCTAAAGGGAACCAAGCAAGTAATAAAGAAATTGATACAAGAGACACTTTATGTATTTGCCTTGAAGCTGCAGCTAGAGGAATATACTTTAAAAATATAGATATTTTAAAAAGTGATGCTAAATATTTTACAATTACTGAAGATAATAAAGGTTTAATAATTCCTTTCTGTGCATTAGATGGATTAGGAGAAAACGTTGCAAAAGAAATTATAAAAGCAAGACAAGATGCCCCATTTATTTCTATTGAAGATTTGCAAAAACGTGGTAAAGTTAATGGAACATCTATTGAAAAGCTTAAAGCTTTAGGTTGTTTAGATGGTTTAAGTGAATCAAATCAATTATCATTATTTTAAAAAAAGAAAAGAAGTTGATTAAATGAAAATTGCAATTGCTGGAACTGGTTATGTTGGTTTATCTTTAGCTACACTTCTTAGTCAATATAATGAAGTAGTAGCTCTTGATGTTGTTCCTGAAAAAGTTGAAATGATTAATAATAGAATAAGTCCAATAAAGGATGAGTGTATTGAAACATATTTTAAAGAGAAAAATTTAAACTTACATGCTACTTTGGATTATAAAGAAGCTTTTACAGGAGCCAGATTTGTTGTTATAAGTACTCCAACTAATTATGATGAAAAAACTAATTTCTTTGATACATCATCTGTTGAAGATATAATTAAAGAAGTTATTTCTATGCATGATGATAATATTTTAATGATTGTTAAAAGTACAATACCAGTTGGCTTTATAAATAATATGAAAGAAAAATATAATATAGATAATATTATTTTTAGCCCTGAATTTCTAAGAGAAGGAAAGGCTTTATATGATAATTTATATCCATCAAGAATTATCGTTGGTGAAAAAAGCAAAAGAGCAGAGGAGTTTGGGGAGTTACTAAAAAGTGCTTCACTCAAAGATGATGTTGTAGTTAAATATATGGATTCGACTGAAGCTGAAGCTGTTAAATTATTTGCCAATACTTATCTAGCACTTAGAGTAGCTTATTTTAATGAGCTTGATACCTATGCAGAGTTAAACAGTCTAAATACTAAAGATATTATTGATGGTGTATGTTTAGATCCGCGTATTGGAAATTATTACAACAATCCGAGTTTTGGATATGGAGGATATTGTTTACCTAAAGATACTAAACAATTAAAAGCAAATTATAAAAATGTTCCTGAAAACTTAATAAGTGCAATAGTTGAAAGCAATAATACAAGAAAAGAACATATAGCAAAAGAAATTATTGATAGAAATCCTAAAATAGTTGGTATATATAAATTAGCAATGAAAAGTGGATCAGATAATTTTAGAACAAGCGCGATTCAAGACGTTATGGAAAAAATCAAGTCAAATGGTATAGAAATAGTTATATATGAACCTACATTAAAAGAAAATACTTTTAAAAATAATAAAATTATTAAAAATTTAGAAGATTTTAAAAATGTATCAGATATTATATTAGTTAATAGATATGATGGATCTTTAAAAGATGTAAAAGATAAAATATATACCAGAGACTTATTTTTAAGAGATTAATTTATAGAAAAAGGAATTAATTTAAAACTAATTCCTTTTTATTTGTTTCTTTATTAAAAACATTTGATAAGCCTAAAATATAATCAGCTGAAATATCTTAAAACTTACGTAATTTAATTAAATAAGTTACTAGCATAATATTTATTTCTTTTTCATATCTAGCATATTGTTGTTGCTTTATGCCTAAAAAAAATTGCTACTTCTTTTTGAGTTATAGCTCTAATTTCTCTAATGAATTTCATTTGATCTGTATAATACATATAATCACCCATATTATAATTAATAAAATAATTAAAATAAAACTGCAAAAGAAAACAGATGTGTTGTAATAAATTAATAAAAAAACCACTTCACAAGAAGTGATTTTTTAAATTAGTCGTTATTGTTGTATCCAGTCCAGCCAGCACCAATTATTATTACTAAAAGAATGAATAATACAATCCATAAGGCTGCTCCCCATGAGTATCCACCAGTTGTATAACCAGCAAATCCAGGATTAGACATACAACAAGGATTTGTATTCATGCCATAGTTATTATATCCGTAATAGTACATAATATACCTCCTTTATCTAATATATTTTATTAACGATGTCTTCATTTTGACATTACTTTTTAAAAAATATATATTTATAAACAAATGTATGATATAATCTTACTAAGGTGATAAAAATGTATAGTTATATAAACGGAGTAATTGCAGCTATTACAAGTAGCAGCGTTGTAATTGATAATCATGGTATGGGATATAATATATTTGTTGCTAATCCATATTCATACGTTGTTGGAAATGAAGCTAAAATATATCTTTATAACTATATAAGAGAAGATGAATATTCTTTATATGGCTTTAAATCATTAGAAGAAAAAGATTTATTTTTAAGACTTATTAATGTTAAAGGATTAGGCCCTAAAATAGCTTTACCAATGCTTGCTACTGGAAGTGTTAATGGAATAATTGATGCAATTGATCGAGAAAACATTATATACTTAACTAAATTTCCTAAAGTTGGAGATAAACTAGCAAGACAAATAATACTTGATTTAAAAGGAAAACTAAGTACAACTCAAGCAGTAACCAATGAATCTGATGAATTAATTGAAGCGTTAGTAAGTTTAGGTTATAAAAGTGCTGATATTAAGAAAATACTTCCTAAAGTTAATCCAAGTGAAACAATAGAAAATCAAATAAAAGAAGCTTTAAAATTACTTTTAAATAGTTAGGAGAATTTATGGAGAGAATTATTACTGGTGATAAAACAATTGAAGAAATAAATGAAGATAGTATAAGACCTCAAACCCTAGATGAATATGTAGGTCAAAGTGAAGTAAAAGAAAACATTAGAATATTTATAGAAGCAGCCAAAATACGTAATGAGCCATTAGATCATGTATTATTATATGGCCCTCCAGGACTTGGAAAAACAACTCTTGCGCATATTATTGCAAATGAACTAGGAGCAAATTTTAAAACATCGAGTGGACCAGCAATTGAAAAATCAGGAGATTTGGCAGCTGTATTATCTACTCTTGAACCTGGTGATGTTTTGTTTATTGATGAAATACATAGAATGCCAAAATTTATAGAAGAAATATTATATCCAGCTATGGAAGATTTTGAACTTGATATAGTTGTTGGAACTGATTCGTCAAGTAGAAGCATTAAAATAGATTTGCCGCCTTTTACTTTAGTTGGCGCAACAACTCGTGCTGGAGATTTATCTGCTCCATTAAGAGATAGATTTGGTATAGTGAATAAACTTAATTACTATACTGAAGGAGAACTAGTTGGAATTATAAAAAGAACGAGTCGTGTACTTGAAATGGAAATAACAGATGATGCAGCAGTTGAACTTGCTAAACGTAGTAGAAAAACGCCAAGAATTGCCAATAGACTTTTTAAACGCGTTCGTGATTTTGCATCTGTAATCGGTAATGGAATAATTGATTTAGATATTACTAAAGAAGCCCTAAATAGACTTAAAGTAGACAAATATGGATTAGATCAAGTCGATATAGAATATCTAACAAGTTTAATAGAAAAATTTAATGGTGGGCCAGTTGGTGTAGAAACAATTGCATCATCGATTGGAGAAGAAATATCTACACTTGAAGATGTTGTTGAACCTTATTTATTACAAGAAGGTTTTATCAAACGTACACCTAGAGGAAGAATGGTTACTGATAAAGCTTATGCTCACTTAAATCAAGGGGATAGATTATTCTAATTAAATAGGAGGTTCTGGTTATGAATCTAAAACAATATGTTAATTCAAATATAAATGTTAATAATTTAGATTTTACTGAACAAGCAAGAATTGCAAGATTTAATAAATATGTTGATGTCATAGAAGAAAAATATAAAGATAATAATATCTATAATTATTTTATTAATTATTATAGAAGTATTGGGAATAGTGGAATTAATCGTATTCTTATTTTTACATGTTTGATAAGTTATGATGAAAATATCTTAAATCAAAAAATCGAAATAATTGATGATATAGTAACATATTTATATGAAGATAAAATTAATTTTTATTTTTATGGAAAATATTTAAACATATGCCTTTTGAATATAGTTACAAATTGGTTAGATGTATTTCATGTTTTAAAAAAAACAAGACAAGCAAATTTTGAACCGAATATTATTTTAACTATAATATTTAGAATTTTAAATCCTGACAAACAAATTAAAATTTTAGAAAAAGATATTGATTCATTATTAGAAGAATTCTACGATATTTTTGATCCGGTAAAAAGAGAAAGATGGTTTGATGATAACTCAACAATTAATGACATTTATAATATAATTTTATCCAAGATGGAAAATATCCAAACAATTTTAACTTTTACTGGTCTTAAACTTTTTGTCGATGAATATGAAAGCCTAGAACAAATAAAAAGAATAAAGTATTTAGATGAAGAAGCAATTTCTAAATATAAGGAATATGTTTTAAAAGTTGATAGTTTAGACATTTCAGATGCAAATAAGGTTTTACACATGTTATCCATAGTTAAGGATTTTGTTAAAGAAAATGAAGAGAAAGCAAAAATAATTTCATTTGAGGAGTTGAAGAAAAAATATGAAAACAGATGATTTTGATTACAATTTACCAGAAGAGTTAATTGCTCAAGTACCACTTAAAGATAGATCTTCTTCAAGATTAATGGTACTTCATAAAAAAACAGGTGAAATAGAACATAGACATTTTAAGGATATTGTTGAATATTTAAATCCAGGAGATGCATTAGTGATAAATGATTCTAAAGTAATTCCTGCTCGTTTAATAGGAGAAAAAGAAGATACTCATGCGGTAATTGAACTTTTACTTTTAAAAAACTTAGAAGGAGATACTTGGGAATGCTTATCTAAGCCACAAAAAAGACTTCATGTAGGTTCCATTATTACTTTTGGAGATGGTTCTTTAAAAGCAGAAGTTATAGAAATATTAAATGATGGTATTACACATGTAAAACTAATATATAAAGGAATATTAATGGAAATTTTATCTAATCTTGGAACTATGCCACTTCCACCATACATTCATGAAAAATTAGAAGACAAAGATAGATATCAAACAGTTTATGCTAAGACTTATGGTTCCTCAGCAGCACCAACAGCTGGGTTGCATTTTACTGAAGAACTATTGAATGAAATTGAGAAAAAAGGTATAAACATAATTCGCGTAACTTTACATGTTGGTTTAGGTACTTTTAGACCAGTAAGTGTAGAAGATGTAACTAAACATGAAATGCATACTGAAACATATATGATTTCTTCTGAATCTGCAAAAAAACTTAATGAAGTAAGAGAGAATGGAGGAAAGATATTTGCGGTTGGAACAACTTCTACAAGAGTACTAGAATCAAATAGAAAAAAATACTCGAAATTTACTCCAGAAGTAAATGATACAAATATATTTATATATCCAGGATATAAATTTTTAGGAATAGATAATTTAATTACTAATTTCCATCTTCCTAAGTCAACATTGATAATGTTGGTAAGCGCTCTTGCAGGAAAAGAAAATATAATGAATGCATATAATGAAGCAGTTAAAGAAAAATATAGATTCTTTTCTTTTGGAGATGCAATGCTTATAATTGATTAATACTAATTTTTAGTATATAATTAAAAAAGAAGGGTGGTTTTAGTTTTATGGTAAAATATAATTATAAATTAAAAGATATAGAATTTTATGAATCAGAAGTAGTAGTGATTTCTAGAGAAGAAAATAACGTTGTTATATTTAAACTAATTGGTGATGAAAAAATTGCTTTAGGTAGATTAAATGCTGGTAAAATAAGAAGACTTTCACCATTTGTTGCAAATATTAAATATGATTATGGAACTTCAAGTTATTTTATAACTGATTCATTAAGTGGAAGTATCATTGATTTAAGTTTCTTTGTTGATGAAAATGGTGAAGTTATGGGAACTGGTTACACAAATGATAGTAATCAAATTTTGGAAGTTAAAACAACGGGCAAATTTGACACATATCCTTTTGAAACATATGATAACTACAAAATTTATCTTGAGTCAAATATGATTATTGAAAAGAAAAGAATAGCAGAACATAATAAGTTAAATGCAGTTACAATGGTTAATCATTCAAAAAGAAAATTAGGAAAATAAAAAACACTTCAAGTGTTTTTCTTTTTGTCGATATATAGTATAATTAAATTTAAGTAAGGAGTAAAAAGATGAAAATAAAATACACTTTATTAAAAGAAGAAAAAAACACTAAAGCACGTTTAGGTAAAATTGAAACTAACTATGGAACATTTGAAACTCCAATGTTTATGCCAGTTGGTACTCAAGCAACAGTAAAAACATTAAGCCCTGAAGAACTAAAAGAAGTTCATGCTGGAATAATTTTATCAAATACATATCATTTATGGTTAAGGCCTGGAGAAGATATCGTTGATGAAGCTGGTGGGCTTCATAAATTTATGAATTGGAATGGACCAATTTTAACAGATTCAGGTGGCTTTCAAGTATTTTCTTTAGCAAAGAAAAAAGATATAACTGAAGAAGGAGTAAAATTTAAAAATCATTTAAATGGTGATAGTTTACTTTTAACTCCAGAAAAAAGTATCGAAATTCAAAACAAATTAGATTCAGATATAGCAATGAGTTTTGATGAATGTATTGGATGGCCAGCAACACGTGAATATGTTGAACAAAGTGTTGAAAGAACTCTACGTTGGGCTAAAAGAGGAAGAGATGTTTTTAATAATCCAAGACAAAGTTTATTTGGTATAGTTCAAGGTGGTGAGTATCCAGATATTCGTAAACATTGTGTTGAAGAACTTGTTAAAATGGATTTTGATGGATATTCAATTGGTGGAACAAGTGTAGGGGAAGATAAACCTACAATGTATAAAATGGTTGAATATTCAACAGAATATTTACCTAAAGATAAAGTAAGATATTTAATGGGAGTTGGAGATCCAATTGATATAGTTGAAAATGTTATAAGAGGTGTTGATATATTTGACTGTGTAAGTCCAACAAGACTTGCCCGTCATGGACATGCATTAACAAAATATGGAAAGATAAATTTAAAAAATGCTAAATTTAAACGTGATTTTACTCCTATAGATGAAACATGTGATTGCTATGCTTGTAAGAATTTTACTAAAGCTTATATAAAACATCTAATTAATGCCGATGAAACTTTTGGAGCACGTCTTTTATCTATTCATAATATCCGTTACTTAATTAGATTAACAGAAGAATTAAGAGAAGCAATAAAAAATGATAATATTTTAGAATATAGAGATCAATTTGTGAGAGATTATTATGAAACGAATAAGTAATTATACAATATTTTTAACAACAATTATAATAATTGTTATAATAGTTATTACTAAAACAACCATATCTTTAAATAATGATCATGAAGAACGTTTAATGTATGCACTTAATTCTAAAATTGAATATACATTTAAAAGATGTAGACTTGAAAATAGATGCAGTAATGATATAACTTTAGGTATGCTATATGAAAATGGATATTTAACTGAACTTGTTAATCCAATAACAAAAGAAGTATTAGATGAAAATAAAAAAATTAATTATGTTAATGGTGAAACCATTATAGAAGAATAAAAATAGGAGACCTAAAAGTCTCCTTTAATATTGTAAATTTTATTGTAACATTTTTGTAATCTTAAAAGTGGTTCACTTTTGATTCCATATGTTTCTTTCAATTCATTGTTCATATTATCCCATGTACCATTGTAATCTACAATATGGCTTAAATTTTGATCTTCAGGATAATATCTATTAATTGTATTAATCAAAAAATATACTTGTTTGCTTATATTATTAAGGCCCAATATATCATTTTGATTTAAAACGTGAAATGTAAGTAAATTTATATCAGGAATAGGGAATTTCAATATATATTTTTCAATTTCTATATTAATTCTATCAATATCTTCATTACTTAATGGTGTTATATGTTCTTCATTTTGCAAAAAAACAAGTAATCTTTTTAATGAATCCTTTTCAATTGAAGTAATTAAATCTTTTTTTCTTTGCATAAGTAATAAAGCTTTCTCATATTTTATAAGAGAAGGTATAAATATTCCTATTTTTTCAATTAATTTAGTTCTTAATTCTCCTATAACTTTATTTTTTTCTTTAACTTTTTCTTCATAATGTAATCTAGCTTGTTGTTTTAAAAATTTATCAGTAGCAAGATTATAGGCACGTTCATATTCACGTACATCTGGGATAACAAAATTTATATAATATTTATAAGTTAAGCAGTCTGGATCAATTGCTTTAATTATTAAATATATTTTTTCTTCATCTGTTAAGTCATCTGTATGTTTTAAATTTTCCATTAAATAAAATAAATAAGATTCTATATTTTTTTCTTTATAAATTCCTAGAAAGTGATTAAGCTTTGTTTCTGCTTTTTCAATTTTATCGTAAGAATCCTCTGTTAAAGTTTCAAAATTATGAAAATTTTTCTTTAATAAAAAATCCTTCAATGCTTTATCTGTTGTAATTTTAGCTGTAATCGTGTCTGATCTTGCCATATAACCAACTCCTTAAAAATATGCATATATTATAATATAAAAGGAAAAATAATGCAAATAAACTATTGATATATATATTAATATATGCTAAAATATATGTGCTTTTGGAAAAAAGCTAAATGTAATCCGCTTGAAATATTTTAGTTATTTTAAAATATATTAATGATTATGTGGGTGTAAATTATAGAAAGGAAGTATATCATGAACTTAAAAGATATCGTAGATGCAAAAAGTATTAGAACTGATGTTCCTGAGTTCCGTGTAGGAGATACTGTTAGAGTTGATTATAAAATTCAAGAAGGTAAAACTCATAGAATTCAAGCATATGAAGGAGTAGTTACTTCAATTAAAGGAAGTAAAATCTCAAGAACATTTACTGTTAGAAAAAAAAGTGGTGGAATAGTTGTTAAAAGAATTTTTAAAGTTAATTCTCCATTAGTTGATAAAATAACAGTTGTAAGAAAAGGTATGGTTCGTAGAGCTAAACTTAATTATCTTGATAATTCTGCTAAAGATATCAAAATTAAAGAAAGAAATTAATTTTTCTTTCTTTTTTTATGTCTTTTTGGTACAATTGATATGGTGATTAACATGGGAGAAAACCTTAGCAATGAAGAAACAAAAAAAGAAGTTAAGAAAAATACAAAAAAAGCAAGTCAAGATTTATTTTTAGAATATATGCCTTATATTATAATAATATTCTTTGTAGTTATAATTCGTTTATTTATTGCAACTCCAATAAGTGTAAAAGGTTCAAGTATGAAACCAACTTTACAAAATGGAGATACAATGATTCTTTATAAATTAACTAAGCATATTAGGGGTATTAAAAGATTTGATATAGTTGTAATTAAAACTGATTCGGGAGATTTAATTAAAAGAGTTATAGGTTTACCTGGAGATAAAATTAGATATGAAGTTAAATACGTTAATGAAGAAAAAACTGGTGTTTTAACAATTAATGGTAAAGTTGTTGAAGAAAAATTCTTAACAACTGCTAAAAAAATTGGTACTTGTGAAACTAACTGGAGTATATGTAATGAAGAAATAACTGTTCCTGAAGGTGAATACTTTGTAATGGGAGATAATCGAGATGACTCTAAAGATTCAAGAATGATTGGTACAGTTCCATTAAAAGATATAAAAGGAACAACAGAAATTATATTATTTCCTTTCAATAGATTTGGTAAAGTAAAGAAATATAGTGAATAAACTATATTTTTTTATTACTAAAAATATGTGTTATAATAAACTCATGGTGGTTTTATGGTTAAAGATTTATGCTTTGAAATATTAGATAAATGCCCAAATAAATGTATGTTTTGCTCATCAAATTCTTGTATAGATAAAAATACTTTTATATCATTAGATGATTTTAAAAGAACAATAGATTACTTTATAGCAACTGGTGGAATAGAAGAATTATCACTTTCTGGAGGAGAACCTTTAATGCATCCAGATTTACTAGAAATGATTAAATATGCATCAAATTATGGAATAAATGTTACTTTATTTACAAGTGGAATAAAGTATGCAAGCAGTATGAGTTATGAAGAAAAAAAACATTATTTAAGCGCTTTAGAGAAAAGTCTAAGTGAAGTTAATCCTGATGATACTTTAACTATAAAAGGAATAAAAAATTATTATGAAAATATTTTAAAAAATAAGGTATATGGTTTTATTTCTAAAAGTGATATTGATAGTTTAGTTAATGCTGGACTTAAAAAAATTGTTTTTGATGTTCAAGCTTATGAATATGAAACTGATGAAACTCTTATGGGAAGAAAGAATAGCATGAAAGTTTTTCTTTTAGATTCTTTATATAATGCATCGAGATCTAGTTTATTTGTTGATATTCATTTTATACCTAATAAATTAAATTATAAAGAAATTCCAGATTTGTTAGAACTTATAGATATAATAGATGTAAATAGAATAAGTTTTTTAAATTTTGTTCCTCAGGGAAGAGGTAAAGAAAATCAAGAATCTTTAAAATTAACAGATGCAGAAAAAGAAGAATTTTTCTCACTTTTAGAACGTTCAAGAAAACTATTTAAAGGTGAAATACGTTTAGGTATACCTTTAAATGATAATCAAACTCATAAATGTAATGCTGGAATTTCAAAATTAGATATTAAATATGACGGAACTATATTGCCATGTCCAGCATTTAAAGAATTAAGCAAAGAAGATTGTAAAAAATATGGAATAAAATTATATAACATATATGACTCTTTAGAAAATGTAAAAATAAGTGGTAATGGATATCGTGCGTATCCATTATGTAAGAAAGTGTACGCGAATCATGAATAAATTAGAAGAATTAAAAAATATCATTGATAAATCAGAAAATATAGTCTTCTTTGATGGAGCAGGAACATCAACTCTTTCAGGAATAAAAGACTTTAGAGGAAAAAACGGAATTTATAAAATGGATTCAGATATTTCTCCGGAATATTTATTAAGTGTGAATTGTCTTTATAATAATCCATTTCTATTTTATGACTTTTATAAAAATAACTTAAATTGTTTAAGTAATGTACCAAATATTATAAATAAGTATTTAAAAGAATTAGAGAGTGTTGGAAAACTTAAATGTGTAATAACTCAAAATATTGATGGTTTACATAAAAAAGCAGGAATAAATAACGTGTTAGAAATTCATGGTTCAATATATAAAAATTATTGTATGAAATGTGGAAAAAACTATGATGCCGAATATGTATTTAATTCTAAAGATATTCCTATATGTACTTGTAATGGTATAATAAGACCAGATGTTACTTTATATGGAGAAAATTTAAATGATGATTTTTATTCTGCAATAGAATTTATTAAAAAAAGTGATACTTTAATTGTTGCTGGTTCATCATTAACTGTATTTCCAGCATGCAGTTTAGTAGATGAATTTAATGGTAAAAATTTAATAATTATAAATGATACTAAAACTCCTTATGATAAGTGCGCAAGTTTAGTTATCAATGATGATTTAGAAAAAGTATTTAAATATTTGAAAGGTTGATTTTTATGGATTTTGAAAATATTATTATAGGAACAAGTAGTTATGATAAAGTAAAATCTGGTAATTTAGTATCCATTACTGGTGATGGTGGAGTAGCTTGGAATTATTTTGGATCTTATTATAAAAAGTTAGCTCCGAGATTAGTTACTTATGAAAAATATGTAGAAGGATTAGAAAATCTAAGCAATATAAAAGATAAAGATGAATATCAAGCTTATAGAAGTTATATTGAATATGAATATATAAAAAGCTATTATGAAACAAGATTACTAAATATGGATGTTTATGAATTACTTGAAACTCTTTATAAAAAATTTGGAAAAGAAATTATTCTTTTATGTCATGAACCAATAGACGAATTTTGTCATCGAAGAGTATTAGCAGATTACATTGAACTTGAGACTGGAATTTATATACCAGAAGTAAGTACTGATGAATCTAAAAACTTGACAAAAGAAAATCCAATTAGATATAAGAAAGTATTAAATAAAGTAATAAATGAGAGACGGTAATATGATAGATAAAATAATTGATATACATGAAAAACAAAATAAAGAAGAAATTAATAGTTTAAAAGATGAAGTTATTAAATCTTGTAACGCTAGATATATGTTTATATTTGCTTATTATTTTCCAGAATATATAGATGATGAATTTAATAAAAATTTAATTGGAACAAATGATAAAAGATATATAACATTTATGTTTAGGCAAATTAAAAATATAAATGAAAAAGTATACTTCAATAAAATATTAGAATATGACAATAAAGATATTTTTTATTCTCTATTTGATAGAAGAGTAAGCAATCTAGAATATTATCTTTTAGCATTTAAAACATTTGAAAAAAGAAATATAGATAAATATGTTTTCCTAACACTATATTTATTCTTCATTATAAATGATGAATATGATGAGAAAATGTTTAAAATATTAAATAAATATATACCTAATATAACTAAGGAAAATTATAAAGAAGTATTAATCAATTTTGTAAATAAAAATAAAGAAGAGATTCCAATAGTAAAAGATTATACAAAAAATTGCTATATTGGTCATAATAACTATATTCCTGATTATATTGTACTGCATATTAGTTTTGATTATGGAAGAGTTATAAATACTTTTTATAATGAAGAAAGTGAAGTATCAAGTCATTTTGTAATATCTAGAAATGGTGAAGTAGTAAATCCAGTAAGTTTAGAAAATAGTTCTTGGGCTAATGGTACAAGTATAAATGATACCTCAGATATTTACTATCGTTTTTCAATAAATGAAGAAATAAAAAATAGAAAAGATAATGCAAACTATTATAGTTATTCCATTGAAAATGAATCATTTGATGGATCTTTAACTGAAAAACAATATAATTCTTTAATTAATACTATATGTGTTATAATAGACTATATAAAGGATACTTATGGAGTTGATTTTAAAATTGATGAAGACCATATAATTGGTCATCATGATGTAAATCCTCTTGTAAGAGTAAGTTGCCCGGGAATTAATTTCCCAATGAAAAAAATAATAGAAGATGTAAGGAGAATTTATGAAGAAGTTTAATGATATAAAATATGAAAGACCAAACTATGAAGAAATAAAAGTAACACTTGAAAGTTTAATATCAAGATTAAAAAAAGCATCAAATGTAGAAGAATTTCTAAAAATAGTAAAAGAAATAATTGAAATTCAAAATAAAATTGAAGAAATGTATGATTATGCTGATATAAATAATATGCGAGCTTTAAATGATGAGTTTTATAAAGAAGAAATTGAATATTGGAATGCATTTAAACCTAAATTTGATTTATTGTTTAAACCTTTTTATCAAATAATGTTAGAGACTCCATATAAGAATCAATTAATAGGAGTAATTCCTGAAAACTTTTTTAATTCAATACTATCTAAATCAAAAATTACAAGTGATAATGTAGTTGAATTAAAACAAAGGGAAAATGAACTAAAATCTGAATATCGTAATTTAAATAAAGCAACAATTATGTTTGAGGGTGAAGAACTTACTATATCTAAAATATCCATGTATTTTACTTCTAGTAATCGTGATATGAGAAAAAAAGCTCATGACGCAGTAAATGAATATTATTATAATAATGCTAAAAAGTATACTCATATTTTATATGAGTTAATACAAGTACGTAATGAAATCGCTAGAAAGCTTGGATTTAATGATACTTTAGAATATAGTTTACATAGTCTAAGAAGATTCGGCTATGATTATAAAGACATAGATTTATTTAGAAATAATATCATTAAATATTTTAGCCCTTTATGTAAAATGATAAATGATATTAAAAAAGAAGAATTAGGATTAGAAAAAATAGAATATTATGATACAGTTTTTTTTAAAGAGTCTCCAGAATCTTTATATAAGAATGAAGAACTTTTAAATCATTTAAAAGAAGTATTTACAAAAATTGATTCAAAGTTAGGCGAGTTTTATTCAGAGTTACTTAAAAACGGATATATTGATTTTTGCACTAGAGAAAATAAAGTAAACTTTTCAATAACTAATTATTTAGTATGCGAATGTTTACCAGTTGTAACTGGAAATTATAAAGGAAACTATAGGGATGTTCTTACAACTACTCATGAAATGGGGCATGCATATCAAAAATATATAGCTGGTATTGAGGATAAAAATCATGTTGTTTCGGCTTTATTAAAATATCCAACTTTTGAAATTGCAGAAATGTTTTCTCATGCTATGCAATTAATAGCAACTGATTATGTTGATTCTATATTTTCTTCAGATGATAAAGAAAAGTATGGATTCATATTTATATGTAATTTAATTACAACTATGCCTTATATATGTTTAATCGATGAATTCCAAGAAACAATTTATAAGAAAAAAGACTTAAAAGAAGAGGATATCGGTAAAATATTTATTGAACTTTCTAAAAAATATAAGATACATGATGAACATATTGGAAATAAAAACCTTGAAGCAGGAAATTATTACTTTAGACAAACTCATGTTTATTCTGATCCATTTTACTATATCGATTATGCTCTTTCATATTTTGGTGCATTTGCAATTTGGAATAAGTCAAAAGAAAATCTAGATTTATTTAAAAAAATTGCTGCAGTTTCTTCATATTATCCTTTTAAAAAGATAATTGAACTATATGATATGCCAAATCCATTTACTGAAGATGCGTTTAAAGATGTATCAGTAATGTTAAATCAAAAAATAGATGAATTCAAACTTAAAAGAAAGAGATAATCTTTCTTTTTATAACTATGATATAATTTTATTAACATGAAAAGAGGTTAGATAATGAAAACTAAAATAATTGGTAATACTTATTTAAGAGATATTGAAAAATATGAATTGAAGATGTTTTTTGATGATGATGACTATATTATATGTGTAAAAAAACTAGTTAAATGTCGTGAAAAATTTATCATAAAAAATGACTTAGTAGTAATGGATGATGGTTATTACGTTTTTGAAGTTTTACCTAAAGGTGAAGATTATGCAATGCGCTTATTTTTAGATGATAAAAAGAATCCTTTAGAATATTATTTCGATATATGCAAAAATATAAGAATTGATCCAACTTATAATATACCTATGTATGATGATTTATATTTAGATGTAACATATCTTTTTGGAGAAATAAATATATTAGATGAAGATGAATTATTGGATGCTTATAAAGCAGGTGAATTTGATGAAAATGAACTAAAACATATTTATGAAGTAAAAGATAGAATAATAGAAGAAATAAAAAATAAAACTAATAAATGTATGAATATTGATTATATGAAATATTTAACTAATTTTTAAATTCTACAAACTGTAGAGTTTTTTTTATTAGTTTACATGATATATTTTTCTTGGGTGATGAAATTGATATATTTTATAAGGCATGGCCAAGATGATGAAGAATATATAGGAGGCTGGAGTGATGTTACTCTTACTGAAGAAGGAATAGAAGAAATAAAGAAGACTTCTACTTGGATTCAAAACAATCTAAACATAAAAATGATTGTTACCAGTGATATATCTCGGGCAACAGAAACTGCTCAAATAATTGGTGAAAATCTTAATCTAGATTACTTAGAAACCGAATCATTAAGAGAACAAAATAAGGGAGACTTTAATGGACTTAAAAAAACACTTTTAAATAAAGAAAAACTTGTATTTCTAAAAAATGTTACTATTTATACCATTTTTCCTAATGGAGAATCTCTTATGGATTTAAAAGTAAGAATAGAAAGCATAATGGAAAAGATACTTGCACTTGATGATGATACTTTAATAGTTACTCATCGTGGAGTTATTAATATGATTTATATTATATTAAACCATTTAGAACTAACTATGGATAAAGAAAAATTTGATGTAACTCATGGAAGTATCCATGAATTAGATAAAGAAAAAAGACTTATAAGGAGAATTTATTAATGGAAAAAAGAATTGTGTTAACAGGTGGACCTGGAAGTGGTAAAACTACTGTAATAAATAATATTATAAAAATATTTTCATCTTTAGGAGTAAAAGTAATTGTTGTTCCAGAAACAGCAACAGAAATAATTACTTCAGGAATTAAACCATTTGGAGAAGATCCAGTGGATATGTTTGCTTTTCAAGAATTAGTGTTAAAACAACAATTAAGTAAAGAAAAAGTTATAGATGATGCTGTAAAAATGTATACAACCAAATATCCTGATAAAGATTTACTGATTATATATGACCGTGGAACAATTGATAATAAATCATATGTAACAGATGAAGAATTCATGAATGTTTTAAAAAAAGTAACAAATAAAAATAATTATTCAGAACTTTTAAATAAATATGATTTAGTAATTGGTCTTGTAGGTGCAAAAGAGTTTTATACTTTAGAAAATAACTCAGCTAGATCAGAAAGTCCTGACTATGCTTTAAAACTTGGAGAAAGAACTTTAAAAAGTTGGGTAGGACATCCAAAACTAAAAATAGTTGGTCCAAAAGAACACATGGAAGATAAAGTTAATGAAGTAGCAAATTACATTAATGAACTTCTAAATAAAAAAGCTGTTAAAAATCAAAGAAAATATTTAGTTGATTTGTCATTAACGGATTTAAAATATATTTCTGAAATTGCATCTCCTGTTTATATTAAACAAGTATATTTAAAAAGTAATAATAATGAAGAAAAAAGATTAAGAAAAACGGTTATTGATTCATCTCCATTATATGAATTAACAATTTATGAATATTTAGATGATGGAAGAAAAGTATTAAAAAGTAGTAAAAAACTCGATGAAAAAATGTATAATGAATTATTATCATTTAAAATAGAAGGTTCTAAAGTAATATCCAAATATCGATTATATTTTAGTTATCAAGAAACATATATGTATTTAGATCTTTTCGAAGATGGAATAATGAATCCAGATGATGCAATACTTGAAATAAATGTTACAGATGATGAAAATATAGTAATTCCACCATTTATAAAAGTAGTAGAAGAGGTTAGTAATAATCATGAATTTGATAACTATTTTAAATCAGTTGAATCAAATAATAAAAAACTAAAAAGAGTCACTTCATAAATGACTCTTTAATTCTATATATTTTTCACTTTCTATATTTTTGGTATTCATAGAAAAATGTTTACAAACATTAATTATATCATCATAAGTTATATCTTGATTTTTAGCTTTAACTTCAATAAATAAACCTAAATCTTGAACATCATCAAAAGATATTTCATAATTATTTTGATAATTAAAAATTATTCTAGTTTTAGAAATAATACCTAAACTTTTATAATTAAGATCAATTAGTATATTTTTCATACTTTCTTTATTATCAATAGTAACAATGTCTTTAGAAAACTTATTCTCATTTATTAATTTTTTTAATGAAAGAATAATTGAATTTTTACTTTCTCTTATTCTTAACCACATTTTATTATTTGTTTTAAAATATTCATCAACTTGTTTAAGTTTATCAATTTCTTCAGAATTATTTTTAACATCATTTAAGATTCTTAAATACTCATCATAATTTACTTTAATTTTAATTTCTAATTCTTGATTAATGACTTTTTTATTACCATATAATAAATAATCAATAGATGTATTCAGTTTTTCACTTAATAAACATAAACTAGCTATATCTGGTTTAGTTCTATTTTTTTCCCAACTGGATATTGTTTTATCTGAAAAATATAACATATTTGCTAAACTTTCTTGAGTATAGCCAAGATTTTTTCTTGCATTTTTAATTCTTTCTCCAATAGTTTCCATAATTACCTCTAAATATATTATATAATTATTTAATCTTTTTTTGTACTCTTTATGTTATAATTATGACAATAGATATTTAGAAGAGGTAGTAAATATGAAGAGATTATTAAAAATAAGTTTTGATTCATTAGTCTTTTCTTTGATTCCTATTATACAATGGTTTGTTTTAGGTATATTTGTTGATAGTAATCTAATTAATGTTTTTTCAGTAACATATCCACTTCAATTTATTTATAATTTACTTAAGTCAGCATTTGGAATATCTCCAAATATATATGCTTTAAAAGAAAAAAATAAAAATGCCGTTATGTCAGGAATAGTTTTTGGTATTATTTTTAGTATAGTAATATTTGGATTGTTCTTAATAAATGTAGATAATTTTATAAATTTTATGAATATGGATACTACAATTTATCATAATTTTTGTTCTTATTCTATTATACAATTATGTGTTCATTCCATTTTTGTGCTTTTAATAGAAAAACTTTATTATGAAGAAAAAAATACAGCTGCAAATATTCATACCATAATATTTAATAGTTTGAATTTAATTTTGATTATTATTTTTTCTTTAATTAGTAAAAACCAGTTATTTATTATTACTGAAACTTTAATTGGATTAATAACTTATGTTTTAGTAATGTTTGTGATTCATTTTGATAGATTCAAACTAGATTTATCTATTTTTAAAAGTATAAAATATGACTTAGTGGATTTTTGTGATAGCATATTGTTCTTTTTAATATTTCTTTTTGGATTATCAAATGCCGCAACATTTGGTGTTAAATATTTAGCTGCTATGAATTTTGTTGCTCTTATAACTGACTGTCAATGGGATTCATTCGGTTCAATAAGTGAGGCAGCTAAAATAGACTTAGCGAAAAACAAATTTGATTATAAAAAATCAAGAAAAAATGCCTATATATTGATGTTTTTACTTTTATCATCAACTTTCCTTATGCTTTTAATAATGTTTAGATTTTATGATTTAAATATATATCTTGTACTTATTTATTTATCTGTAGAAGTTATAAATTTTTTGATATATCCAATATATAAACTTAAAACATGTTATTTAACATTAGAATATTCTAGTATAAAAATGACTTTTAATAAATTTATTGCAAGTGGAATAAGAGTTGTTTCATCATTTTTGCCAACTCCATTTTGTACTATTTTAGGTCAAATAATATCAGCATTTTATCAACTAATTACAACGAATATAATTATTAGAAAGAAGGAACGAAATGAAACTTGATGATTTAAAGTATGAATATGATAAATTACAAAAAAAGTATGGAGCAAAAGAACTAAATTCCATTTATTTTGGTGGCTGTACAGTTAATCCTGATATATGTTTTGTTTTTATGAATCCAACTGGAAAAAATATTGCATCAAATAAAACTTGGAAAGGGTTAAAAGCACCTTGGATTGGTACTAAAACTATTTGGGGACTTTTTAATGAAGTTGGTCTTTTAGATGATGATACATATGAAAGTATTCGTTCAATTAAAGGGAGTGAATGGACTGAGGAATTTGCTTCAACTGTTTATGATAATGTTAAAAAACATAGATACTTTATCACTAATTTAGGTAAATGTACTCAAGTTGATGCAAGAGAATTACCTGATAAAGTATTTAAAGAGTATTTGCATTTATTAGAAAAAGAAATAGAAATAGTAAATCCTAAGGTAATAATTTTATTAGGAAACCAAGTTAGCTCAATAGTTTTAAATAAAAAAATATCGGTTTCTTTATGTAGAAAAGAAAAGTTCATTAAGAAAATAAATGATAGAAAATATAATTGTTTTGCTGTATATTACCCAGTTGGTAATGGTAGATTTAATATAGATAAATCAATTGAAGATATAAAATATATAATAAAAGGTGAATATGATGAATAATATATTTTAAAAGAAAAAATTCTTGAAAAAAACTTACACAAGAATTTTTTTTATGCTATAATGAGCAAGGTCTTAAAAGAAAGAAGGTTAAATATGAAAGAATTAGACTTAGGAAAAGAAAAAATTAGCAAACTTTTATTAACATTTTCAGTTCCTTGTGTTATTAGTATGCTTATAAATTCAGTATATAATATAGTTGACCAAATATTTATTGGGAAAGGTGTAGGAACACTTGGAAATGCAGCAACAAATGTAATTTTTCCGCTTGTTATTTTATTCAACGCAATTGCTGGTTTAATAGGTAATGGAGCTGCTGCTAATATGTCTTTAAAATTAGGTGAAGGAGATAAATTGAGTGCAGCTAAAAGTTTAGCTTCATCAATTACTTTAACTTTTATTGTTTCAATAATTGTGAGTTTACTATCATTTATATTACTTCCAAAACTTGTGTATTTCTTTGGTTGTTCTGAAAGTGTATACAAATATGCTGTTGATTATGGAAGAATAATTATTTTAGGGGCACCATTTATGATAATCTATTCTGGTATGTCTAGTATTATAAGGGCAGACGGTTCTCCAGCATATTCAATGATTATGTTAGTAGTTGGTGCAATAATTAATATTATTTTAGATCCAATATTTATTTTTGTATTTGATATGGGAGTTGCCGGTGGAGCAATTGCAACTGTTATAGGCCAAATAATATCATTTATTATTGCAATAATTTATTTATGGAAAGTAAAATCAGTTACTTTAAAGAAAGAATATTTTAAAATAGATAAGAGCATATTAAGAATATTATCTTTAGGATTATCATCTTTTATAACTCAATTAACTATCTTAGTATTATTTGTATTTATGAATAATATGATGACTAATTTAGGTGCTGAAACTAAATTTGGTCCAGTTATACCATTATCTGTATATGGAGTAATATCTAAAATAAACAGTTTATATATTTCTACTGTATTAGGAATATCTATTGGAGCCCAACCAATAATTGGTTATAACTTTGGAGCAGGAAACGAAGCTCGTGTTAAAGAAACTATAAAAAGAGTTTTAGTAATTAATTTTATAGTTGGTATTATCTTTAACTTAATATTTGTTTTATTTCCAAAAGAAATTGCATCAATATTTATAAGTTCAAGTGATCCATCTTATAATTTATTTATGGAGTTTGCAACTTTAATGTGTCATAGTTTCTTACTTGTAATTGCTCTTAATGCTTTAGAGATGACAACTAGTATAGTAATTCAATCAATAGGTAATGTAGTAAAATCAACAGCTGTTTCATTTATTAGACAAATTATTTTACTTATACCAATATCTTTATTACTCGCATTTGTTTTTAATAAAGGATTATATGGAGTAATGTACGCTGGTTGTATTGCTGATGCATTATGTTTCATAATAACATTATGTATATTATTAAGTGAATATAGGAAACTAGATATTAAAGTGTCTAATGAGATAACTTTAGAAAATAATGTAACTAAACATTATAACGGAAAGCCAATAGTTATAACAATATCTCGTGAATATGGTTCAGGTGGAAGATTTGTGGGAAAACTTGTATCTGAAAAATTAGGAATTCCTTTCTATGACAAAGAAATAATTGATTTAGCATCTAAAAAAAGTGGACTTGATACTAATTATATTAAAAAAATTGATCAAACAAAGACTAAAAGTTATATGAATAACAATGAAGATTTACTTTATATAGCAGAAGAAAAAGTGATAAAAAATATTGGTAAAGATTCATGTGTTATTGTTGGAAGATGTGCAAATTACATTTTAAGAAAAAATAAAAATTTAATAAAGATTTTTCTTTACAGTGATGTTTCATCCAAAGAAAAAAGAGCTGTTCTTTATTATGGTTTAAAAGAAAAAAATATTCAAAAGAAACTAGAAAAAATAGATAAAGAAAGAGCTAAACATTATAAATTCTATACTGGTCAAGATTGGAAAGATTCAAGTAACTATGATTTTATGTTAAATGTTGATAAATATGGAGTAGAAGAATCTGCAAACATAATTGTAAATTATATAAAAAATATTTTAAAAGAAAAATAGAATTTCATTTTCTATTTTTTTTATGTATAATTAAGATGGTGATAATATGAATATTGTTAGTAAAGTTAAATTATTTTCTTTTGGCTTATTATTTGGAATAATGATTAGACTATTTGATATTTATACACAAGTACTTGGAAATATATTTTCGTCAATTTCTGTTTTTATTTTAATTGGAGTACTTATAGTTTTAAAAAGCAAAACTAGAAAAGATGCGATGTTAAATGTTTTCTTATTTTTTATAGCAATGCTTATAACTTATTATTTAACAGCTATGATTACTCATGGAGTATATGGGAAACGATTTATAATAGGATGGGGAATTGTGGCGTTTCTTTCACCAATACTAGCATATTTTACATATTTCATAAAAGATAATAGAACAATTTCTAAAATAATAAAAATTGGTATAATACTTTTAACAATAATAGTAAGTATAAAATTATTTGATAAATTATATTTTTATGATTATTTGGTGTTAATTGCGCTAATATATTTAATGTATATAAAGAAAGATAAATAATTTATGAAAGAAATGTTAATAGAAAATATAAAAAAATTCATACAACAAAATTAGGTAGTGAAAGAATTAAAAGAAATATAAATTGTGATGAAGATGTTATAGAATTTACTAAAAAATGCATTTTATCTAACAATGCAAATATTTACAAAAAAGGTAAAAATTATTATTGTGAAACAAAAAACATTATTATAACTATTAATTCGTATTCTTATACAATTATTACTGCTCACAAGAAAAAATAAAATATTTTTATATAATTAGCACTCATACTTGACAAGTGCTAATTTTTGAGTATAATTATACTTGTGAGGTGATAGTATGTATCCAAATATGGAAGAAAAAGAAGAAAATGTTTTAGAAAAATATGGTCGTAATATCATTGAAGATGTCAAAAAAGGCAAAATTGATCCAGTAATTGGAAGGGATGAGGAAATACGTAGCATTACACGTATACTTTCTCGTAAAACAAAAAATAATCCAGTATTAATTGGAGAACCAGGTGTAGGTAAAACTGCTATTGTTGAAGGACTTGCTTTAAGAATTGTAAGAGGAGATGTTCCAAATAGTCTAAAAGATAAAACAATCTGGGAACTTGATCTTGCAAGTTTAATTGCTGGTGCTAAATATCGTGGTGAATTTGAGGAAAGATTAAAAGCCGT